>JALSJA010000001.1 GCA_026989615.1 Parvularculaceae bacterium
TTGCAGGATTAAACGTTTTTCCCTCACCTGGAGCACTTCTGCGAAAAGTGGGCCCTTCGGCAAGCTCAGGATGAGGCCGGTTTTCGGATAAGAAGTGCTCAAAAACAAAGACTTAGAGCCCGGTTTTGATTCCATCAAAATCGAATAGGCTCTAAAATCGCTGTCTTAAGGAAGCGCTTCCGGGTTTTCTTCCTCCGCTTGCGGGGGAAGTGGGCCGGACCGATAGGTCCGGGTCGAAGGGGGCAACACCATCAGACCCCAACTTATTTTCTCTTTGACAGCCCGCAGCCCCCTCCGTCTGCTTCGCAGACACCTCCCCCGTCATGACGGGGGAGGTGTCTTGTGGAGATTTGTGTTTCTTTATCTTGGCTTTTGCCCTCTCTTGGAAGGAAGAGGTAGGGGAAGTACTTACAAACCCTAAATTTCAAACAGGCTGACTGTTCCATTATCAAGCCGCAAAGCCAGTTCGCCGCGTTTTAGTTTCAAAGCCGCTTCGCCAAAAATCTTGCGCCGCCAGCCTTTCAGGGCTGGCACATCGGCCTCGTCATTGCGGGCAATGGCTTCCAGATCAGCGGCGCTGGCGAGAAGTTTCGGTGCGACATTATGGGCTTCGCATTGGCGCTTTAGCAGCACGCGTAATAATTCCAGAACATCGGCGGGCACTGGCTCGCGGTCTTTATTGCGGGCGATTTTCGGCAGATCATCGCGGTCAATGGCGAGGCCTTCCTTGATGGCATTGATCAAACCCTTGGCCTGCGCCGAGCGCTCAAAGCCGCCGGAAATGGAACGACATTTCGACAGCGCTTCGGCCGTGGTCGGGGTTTGGCGGGCCAGCTCGAAAATCGCATCGTCTTTTATCACGCGCTGGCGCGGCACATTGCGATGGCGCGCTTCTTTTTCGCGCCATTCGGCCAACTTGATGAGCGGGCCCATTTCCTTGGGGCGAATATTGCGTAATTTCAACCGCCGCCAGGCCTCTTCCGGTTTGACAAAATAAAGCGATGGCTCCAGCAGCGCTTGCATTTCCTCGCGCACCCATTCATCGCGCCCGTCGCGGGACAGGCCTTCCAGCAATTTTTTGTAAGCGCCAATCAAATGGGTTACATCGCCAAGGGCATAGACCAATTGCTTGTCCGACAAAGGCCGCCTTGCCCAATCGGTAAAGCGCGAGCCTTTGTCGATAACCCCGCCCGTGGTCTGGCGAATAAGCGATTCATAACCGACCTGATCCCCATAGCCACAGGCCATGGCGGCAATCTGCGTGTCAAATAAAGGCGTCGGCACCTTGCCCATGAGCTGATAGAAAATTTCAATATCCTGACGCGCTGCATGAAAAACCTTCAACACCGATTCATTACCGAGTAAATCAAGGAAGGGCTGCAAGTCCAAACCCTCGGCGAGGGGATCAATGATTGCCGCTTGTTCCTCGCTCGCCACCTGAATGAGGCAAAGCTGCGACCAATAGGTCCGCTCGCGCATAAATTCCGTATCAACGGTGATGAATTCACTTTTCGCCAGCGATTGGCAAAATTCTGCCAGGGCATCATTTTTTGTTATGATGGTAATGTCATGACCGCTCATCAGATATCCAGTTCATCTTTGGCAAATTCGGCGTTTTCCTGAATAAACTGATAGCGCGCTTCTGCCTTTTTGCCCATCAGACGCTCAACCAGATCATTGATCTCCGGTATCTTGTCTTCGGGAATAACGATCCGCGCCAATATGCGCGATTCGGGTTTCATGGTGGTTTCCTTCAAATCTCTGGCATCCATTTCACCAAGACCCTTAAAGCGGGTGACGGAAACATTTTCAATGCCCTTGAATTCAGATTTGCGCTTGGCCTCAAGACTTTCCTCATCCATGGCATAGACGGATTTGCCCTTGTGGGAGAGCTTGAACAAAGGGGGTTGCGCCATATATAGATGACCTTCGCGCACAAGGTCCGGCATCAGGCGATGGAAAAATGTGATGAGTAGGGCGGCAATATGCGCGCCGTCCACATCGGCATCGGTCATGATGATGATTTTTTCATAGCGCAAATCATCAAGATTAAAATGCGACCCCATGCCAGCGCCAAGCGCCTGCACAATGTCGTTTATTTCCTGATTACCGGCGATTTTGTCGCGACTGGCCGAAGCCACATTCAGGATTTTCCCGCGCAAGGGCAAAATCGCCTGTGTTGACCGGTTGCGGGCAGATTTTGCCGAGCCACCGGCGCTGTCGCCCTCAACCAGAAAAATCTCGGTGCCCTTGGCAGCCTTTTGTGTGCAATCGGAGAGCTTGCCGGGCAAACGCAATTTGCGCATGGCCGAGGCCCGGGAAACCTCCTTTTCCTTGCGCCGCCGCAGGCGATCATCGGCGCGATCAATGACCCATTGCAATAATTTTTCGGCCTGTTTGGGATTGCCTGCGAGCCAATGGTCAAATTCCGTGCGCACAGTATTTTCCGTCAAGCGCTGGGCTTCATTGGTGGCAAGCTTGTCTTTGGTTTGGCCCTGAAATTCCGGATTGGCAATAAACACCGATAATAGTGCCCCGGCGGTTCCCATGACATCTTCGGCGGTGATGGTTGAGGCTTTTTTATTACCGCTTAAATCTCCATAGGCTTTCAACCCCTTGGAGAGGGCGGCGCGCAAACCATTTTCATGGGTACCACCTTCAGGCGTGGGGATAGTGTTGCAATAGGAATGGGTAAAGCCGTCCACATCGCCAGAGCCGGGATTAAACCCCGCAGCGCCCCAGACCACAGCCCATTCAACGGTGCCATGGCCACCTTTGCGCTCTATGCGCCCGGCAAAAATGTCATCGGTAACAATCGGCTTTGTGCCCACCAGTGATTGCAGATAATCGGCAAGGCCGCGTTTGAAGTGAAATTTTTCTTCGGCGGGAATACTGTCATCTTTCAACAGCGATTTTGCGCATTTCCAGCGAATTTCAACCCCGGCAAACAGATAGGCTTTGGAGCGGGTCATGCGAAACAGACGCGCCGGGCGAAATTGGGCTTTTTTGCCGAAAATTTCCGGGTCCGGATGAAAACGCACCGAGGTGCCGCGGCGATTAGGGGCATCGCCCACCTGTTTCAGCTTGCCCTTGGGCTTGCCGCGGGAAAAGCTTTGCCGGAATAATTTACGCCCGCGCGCCACTTCCACCACCAGATCATCGGATAGGGCATTGACCACCGAAACCCCAACCCCGTGTAAACCGCCGGAGGTGGCATAGGCCTTGTTGGAAAATTTGGCCCCCGAATGAAGACTGGTCAGGATGACTTCCAGAGCGGATTTGGATTTGAACTTCGGATGCGGGTCCACCGGAATACCGCGGCCATTATCGGTCACGGTCAGATAGCCATCTTCTTCAAGGCTGACCTCAATGCGGCTTGCGTGCCCGGCTACCGCCTCATCCATGGCATTATCAAGGACCTCGGCATAAAGATGGTGCAGGGCCTTTTCATCGGTGCCGCCAATATACATGCCCGGACGTTTGCGCACCGGCTCCAGCCCCTCAAGGACCTCGATATCCTTGGCGGAATAACCATCATCGCCAAACAGATCCGCCTCCTTGGGGGATGCCTTTTTTTTAGACTTTCGCGCTGCCATGAAATTCCTTAAACTCACAAAACAAACTGGACGAGGGGGCAAGGCCCGATCGCCTGATACAGGAATGGCTAGGGGTAGAACGATTTTGCCGCCTCGCAAAGGGCCAAAAACGGCCAAAAGCGGCTAAATGAAAGGAATAAAGGGAATGCCGCGCCGAAACTCCCGCTCACAGCGCGACAATTGGGCATCATAGCGGGCGGCATTTCGTGCCACCGCTTTGGCAATGCGCCGAACCTGCGGTTTTTTGCGATAGGTCCCTTTGATATAGCCGGTCTGTCCCTCATGATAGGCAAGATATTGATTATAGGCGTCAGAGGGCGAAACCCCGGCCCGGCGACGGGTCAGATCCCCATACCAGCCGATAAAATCCACCGCATCCTTGAAATTGTCCCGATCAGCCCCGCGCCTGCCGGTCTCTTTGCGATAATTATCCCATGTGGTGTCCAGCGCTTGCGCATAACCATAGGCCGAGGAAGGCCGTCGTCCGGGAAACACAAACAGGAATTTTTTGCGCGCCGGGCGGACATCATGCTTGAAGCCTGATTCCTGATGGATGATAGCCAATTGCACGGCAATAGGCATTTTCCACTTTTTCTCGACCTTGCGGGTGGCTTTGTACCAGCCCTTTTTATCGCGGAAAATCTCGCAGGCATTGCCAATATCATCGGGCGGCTTGGTGGCGCAGGCTGCAAGCAGGCTCGCGAGGGCAGCAAGAAGGATGAAATGCCGTGATTGGCGGGCGAAAGAGAAGGAACGAATCATAGGGACATCATTAAACTGCTTCGCAAGGCAATCAAAACAAGTCGATAGAGGGGCTGTCTATCATGGTAGAAAAATTATTTTTAAGAAATAATACCATATTTTCAAATACCTACCGCACCGCACCACAAGTGTAGGGCTTTCCGGAATTGAGTATTGCTGTTTTTGGGCATAGTCTCGCCCCCGGAAAAGAGTGTGGAGTTTGGTATCGGGGTTTTTTTACATCTCCCAATGCTGACGCGCCCCCCATTATTGCAGGGCCATTATTGCAGGGGTAGAGATCTCCATACATGAATATTGTTGCGTATCCTTTCATCAACCATGTTTCATTGGGAGACGTTTCAACCATGTCAGCTTCAATTGCCTTGGCCTGTGGCCTCTATGACGATAAAGAAAACAATTCAATCATCACCCATACGCAATCGCGAGAGCAATTAAAGCAATTGCCCATTTTCCAGATTATGGCCGATAATTTCGTTCGGGATGGCAGTATTTCCTATGTGGGGCCGGTGGATACAATTCCGGGCGATGCCACAACGACCGAGGTTCTGCCTTTGGGTACGGCGGTTACGGCGGCGCTCAATACAGTGGGTGATTGGGACTGGTTCCAGTTCAATGTTGCTGCCGATGGTATTTTCACCTTCTCCCTTTCGGGCAGTGGTGCCAACCCCGTTAGTGATACCTATCTGCGGCTTTATGATGCGAATTCCAATCTCATCGCCTTTAATGATGATGGCGGTCCGGGACTGTTTTCCGAGCTTACAATCTCCCTGACGGCGGGCTCCTATTTTGTCGAAGCGGCGTCCTTTTTCGATTCACTATCTGGCGAATATACTTTGCTGGCGACCGAGTTGATCCTTCCGCCGGATACCATTCCTGCCGACATGACAACGACAGAGGTGCTGGTGGTGGATGTTCCGGTGGTCGAATATCTAAACCCCGTTGGTGATAGTGACTGGTTCCAGTTCAATGTTGCTGCCGATGGTGCGTTTCTGTTCAATCTCAACGGCAGCGGAACGGCTCCGGTCAGCGATACAGTGCTGACGATTTATGATGCGGCGGGCAATATCATTGCGCAAAATGACGATATCAGCTTCTTTAACCGCAATTCGGAAATTTTCATTGAACTGGCCGCGGGGAATTATTTTGTCGGGGCTGCGTCTTTTGCTGACAGCCTGTTTGGCGAATATACTTTGACCGCGACTGAAATTGACACCATGGGCGATTTCATCCCGGCTAATGATACGACAACAGAGACGGTTGCGCTGAACGGCACCTATATGGGTGATCTCGAATATAATTTCGACCGTGATTGGGTGCGCCTTGATTTGACCGAGCAGACCGCCGTGCAGATTGACCTCGATGGTGCGGGCCTGACCCCGTTCCTCGATACCGTATTGCGGCTCTATGATGCCGATGGCAATCTTGTTGCCTTCAATGATGATGTCAATTTCTTCGGCGGCGATACGTCATCGCGGGTGTTTGAGCTGTTGGATGCCGGCACCTATTACATCTCGGCAGGTTCTTTTGCAGACAGTCAGACCGGTAGCTATCAGATTACTGTGACCGAAGTGGACCTTTCACAATTTGATCCGCTTGATGCGATTGACTGGGGCGGCACGACTGTCGATATGGGCGGCGATAATGTCATCAATGTCTATTTTGCCGATGTGGGTGAAGTCTTTGATGGTGTGACATCGGAAGGCTGGAACGCCTATGAAATGGGCCAGGCCATGGCTGCCTTCAGCGTCTATGAGCAATATCTCGATGTGACCTATCAGATTGTCACCGATCAGACCTTGGCCGATTTCACGCTGGTCACCAGTTCGACCATTGGTGCTTTGGCTTATATGTATCCGCCCGATGCCGTGTTCGGTAATCTGCAGGGGATTGGGGTCTTTAACAATGGCCCCGGCACCGGCTGGTCCGATGCGCCGGGCGGTGGCCTTGAGCAGGGCGGCTTTGGTTTTGTGACCTTGCTGCATGAATTTGGACACGGCATGGGCCTTGCCCACCCTCACGATACTGGCGGTGGCTCGGATATCATGCTCGGTGTGGATAGTGCCTTTGGCGATTATGGTTTCTTTGATCTGAATCAGGGCGTCTTTACGACCATGTCCTATAATACCGGCTGGCAAACTTCGCCATTCGGGCAGTCCGGTGCCGTTGAATATGGTTATGAAGGCACCATTATGGGGCTGGATATTGGTCTGTTACAGCAGCGCTATGGGTTCAACCCGACCACCAATTGGGGCAATACCAGCTATAGCCTGGGTGATGCCAATGGTTTGGGCACGTTCTTCCAAACCATTTGGGATACGGGCGGTGAGGATACGATGCGCTATGATGGTGCGTCATCATCGGTGCTCGATTTGCGGGCGGCCACTCTGGACTATGGCCCCGGTGGCGGTGGTTTCATCTCCTATGTGCAAGGTGTGTTTGGCGGCTTTACCATTGCCAATGGTGCGGTAATTGAGCGGGCTATTGGCGGATTCGGTGATGACTGGATCTTCGGTAATAGCGCAAACAACATTCTGATTGGCCGTGCCGGTAATGACACCATTGAAGGCGGTGCCGGTGATGATCGCATTAATGGCGGTGAGGGTAATGACTCACTATCCGGTGGCGACGGCTTTGACGAGATCTGGGGCGGCGATGGTGATGATACCATTTCTGGCGGCGCCGGTGATGACGAGCTGGAAGGTGGTCGTGGTAACGACACCCTCAATGGTGGCGCCGGTGATGACGAGCTGGAAGGCGGCAAAGGCAATGACACCCTGTTTGGTGGTGCTGGCCATGATGAGCTGGAAGGTGATAAAGGCGATGACTATCTTGATGGTGGTGATGGCAATGACGAGCTGGAAGGTG
>JALSJA010000002.1 GCA_026989615.1 Parvularculaceae bacterium
CCTTGGAGAAGGGAGCCGGCGTAAATTTGCAAGTTTCAAACAGGATGGGAGGATAGAATGTTCCGGCTTCAAAGGCCAAGGAAAAGTGACAATCCTTTAGCCCTTCCCTGCAGCCCTTCGGCGTTTGCCTTGAAATCGTTTCGCAATAAATCAGGCCGTGTCCAGGATTCTAGCCTCGTTTTTGTCCATAGATGAGACAGGGCTTGTCGTAAAAGCCGGGGATATGGTCAATTTCCCTTATAAAGGAAGAGCCCAGCTTTTCGGCTACCCGGATCGAGGCGGTATTTTCAGGGGCGATGAGATGGACAACCTCCTGCCAGCCCAATTTTTGAAAGGCATAATCTATGCAGGCTGCGCCCGCTTCAAGGGCATAGCCCTTGCCTCTAAAGTCAGGATGTAGGGTCCAGCCCACTTCCGGTTGCGGCCAGCCCTCGGGATACCAATGACCGATGCGGCCGGCCCATTTGCCACTGGCCTTTTCGATGACCGAGAAAAAACCATATCCACGAATGGCCCAATGGCCGATGATGACCGCCATGGAGCGCCAGGCCTGTTGACGTGTCATGGGCTCTATGCCGAGATATTGCACCGTGTCGGGGTCGCCAAAGGCCTCGGCCCAGGCTTGAAAGTCATGATCCGGGTCAACTTCGCGCAAGAGCAGACGCTCGGTTTCAATCAATTTCGGGCCCGTTCCGCGGCCGAATTTGCCGGAATCTGCTATTTTGGCGGGCCGGGGAGCGGATTTGCTAGAATCTGGGCTTTCCATGGATTTATTTATCCGTAAATGGCGTTGAACTTGCCGTTTTCAGTGGCATATATAGCCAAGTCAAGCTATCTCCAACGCGAACAATGATATTCAAAGACAATAATCCCCGAAAGTGAGGCAGATCATATGCCCTGGAAAGACCAGACAGGAGGGTCCGGCGACGGATCCGATAATGGCAGCAAAGGCCAGTCCAATCATTCAGACCCCCATAAAGGCCCATGGGGCGAGCCGCCGCGTCAGCCAAATGGTGGCGGTGGTGATCGCGGGCCACGGCAAAGCCCGCCGGATTTGGAAGAATTGTTGAGAAGTGGTCGTGATCGCTTTCGCCGTGCTGCAGGTGGTGGCCGTGGTCCCGGTGGCGGTACCGGTTTGGCCGGTATGCCGCCGCGCAATCTGTTCATTATCGGCGCCATCGTCCTGCTCGGCTTTTGGGTTTTTTCCGGCCTTTATCGGGTGGAAAGTAATGAACAGGCGGTGGTGACGACTTTTGGCAAGTTTACAGGCATTGAAGGTTCTGGTCTTCGGTGGCATGTGCCTTGGCCGGTGCAGGATGTTACCGTTGTAGCGGTTGATCTGGAGCGCTCTACCGATATTGGCGGCACAGAAGATCGCCAGACAGCTGACGGGCTGATGTTGACCAGCGACCTCAATATTGTCGCCATTGGCATTAAGGTGAACTGGCAAATCAAGGATGACAGCTATGAAGAGGGCGAATTTCCCGATGTGGCCAAATATGTGCTGAAAATTGAAAATCCGGAAGGCCTGGTGCGGGCGGTAGCGGAATCAGCCTTGCGGGAAGTTGTTGGCGCCAATGAGCTTGATCCGGTGATTTCAGACCAGCGTGATGCTATCAGACTGGAAATTATGGAGCGCATTCAGTCGACTCTCGACCTATATGATAGCGGCATCAAAATTATCCGCGTCAATCTTGGCCATGCCGGACCGACGCCGGAAGTAAAACCGGCTTTTGATGATGTGATTGATGCGCGCTCCGAAGCGCAGGAAACCATCAATATTGCCCGTGGTTATGCCAATAAAATTATCCCGGAAGCACGCGGCGAGGCGCAAAGAGTTATTCTTGACGCCGAAGCCTATGCGGCTCGGGTGGTGGCAGAAGCCCGTGGTGAAGCGTCGCGCTTTATTGCCATTTATACCGAATATGCCAAGGCGCCGGAAGTGACCCGCCAGCGCATGTATTTGGAAACGGTGGAAAAGGTTATGAGCGGTACCAATAAAATCATCATGGATAGCGACGGCTCGGGCACTGTGCCTTATATCAATGTCAATGAACTGACCCGACGGTCTGGAGAGTAAGGAAAATTATCATGGGAAAACTCTTATCAGGCTTTGGAATTATAATTGTCATCGTGGCGGTGTTTTTCGCCAATATGATTTTCTTCACGGTGAAAGAAACCGAGCATGTCATCATTTTGCAATTTGGTGATCCGGTGCGGGTCTATTCGGAAGCGGGCTTGCACATGAAAGCGCCATGGTTTGAAAAAGTTTCCATAGACAAGCGCAATATTGAATATGACATGCCACAACCTGAAGAAATTATTTCGCAGGAAAAGGAACGGTTGGTGGTTGATGCGTTTATTCGCTACGAAATTGTCGATCCGCTGGCTTATTATACCAATTTTACCAGAAGCACGGCTGATGACTGGCAAACATTGCGTAATCGTGGCAATGAGCGCTTGAAGCAAATATTGGATGCTGCCTTGCGTGGCCCGATGGGGGATGCGCTTATCACCGAGATTATTACCACGCGGCGCAATGAATTGATGGAAGATGTCAAAAATGCAACCGCCAGTGAAGCCAAGAGCTTTGGGGTGAAAATCATTGATGTGCGCATCAAGCGGGCGGACTTTCCCAAGAAAAATGCTGAAAAGGTTTATAACCGCATGCGTTCAGAGCGCAAACAGCAGGCCCAGCGCATTCGGGCGGAGGGGGAAGAGGCTGCGCGCCGTATTCGTGCGGAAGCGGAAAAAGCTGTGACCAAAATCATTGCTCTGGCCAATGAAAAATCCCTGACCCTGCAAGGGGAGGCTGATGGGGTGCGGAACTGCATTTTTGCCGGCGCTTATGAAGGGTTGACTATTCGCTTGGGCGAAGAGCCGTTTGAAGAAGTCAATCTTGATATTCCCGTAATTGACGCAATGGCGAGCGAAGAAGGGGATGGTCAAGCCAGTGAAATACCCGATGTTCCGACGGTTGTTTTGTCTCCGGAAATGCGAACAACCTGTCAGGTGGTCGCTGGAGGGCAGAAAGACCCGCGTCGGGCCGAGTTTTTTGCCTTTTACCGCTCCTTGCAATCCTATGAGCAGGCATTGGGGTCGGATGACACAACCCTGATTTTATCGCCAGATAGCGAGTTTTTCCGCTATTTCAACGACAAGCAGGGGCGCTAGAGCACTTCTGCGAAAAGTGGGTCCTTCGACAAGCTCAGGATGAGGCCGGTTTTTGGATAAGAAGTGCTCAAAAACAAAGACTTAGGGCCCGGTTTTGATTCCATCAAAACCGAATAGGCTCAGGGCTCTTGAGTGTTGTCTGGGCGTGTTTTCAGAAGGGATAGCGGATATCCACTTATTTCGGAGATGCTAAAAGAGAAGTCTTGACTTATATGGGCGGGAGCGGCAATTCCCGCCCATAGGCTATTAAAACCAAACACAATCTCCGGCCTATGGATGATGGGGATTGGCAAAAAAAGAACAGGTCTTTGAAGATGGGCATGAATCGCTATCGCAGTCACACTTGTGGGGAATTGAGAAAAGAGGCCGTGGGCCAAACTGTGCGCCTGGCCGGTTGGGTCCATCGCAAACGCGATCATGGCGGTCTGTTATTTATCGACCTGCGCGATCATTATGGACTGACCCAGCTTGTGGTCGAGCCGGAAGCGGCATTTTTTACCCAAGTCGAGCAGGTGCGTCAGGAAAGTGTTATTACGATTGAGGGTGAAGTGATCGCCCGCGATGGGGATGTGATCAATCCAAATCTGCCAACAGGGGAAATTGAAATTCGCCTGAGCCGTTTTGAAGTGCAGTCGGCAGCGGATGAATTGCCTTTGCCGGTATTTGCGGAACCTGATTATCCGGAAGATATTCGCATGCGCTATCGCTATCTCGATTTGCGCCGCGAAACCTTGCACAAAAATATTATGCTGCGCTCCAAAGTGGTGCGGGCTATTCGCCATAAAATGGAAGAGGCAGGATTTACCGAATTTCAAACCCCGATCCTGACGGCCTCTTCACCGGAAGGGGCGCGGGACTTTCTGGTGCCGTCACGTTTGCATGCAGGCAAGTTTTACGCTTTGCCGCAGGCGCCGCAAATATTCAAGCAATTGATTATGGTTTCCGGTTTTGATCGCTATTTTCAAATTGCGCCATGTTTTCGCGATGAAGATGCCCGTGCCGATCGCTCCGCCGGGGAATTTTACCAGCTTGATCTGGAAATGAGTTTTGTCGAACAGCAAGATGTGTTTGATGCCGCCGGGCCGGTTATCCGTGAAACCTTTGCAGATTTTGCTGGTGACGAAAATGTTTCCACCTATCCTTTCCGGGAAATTCCTTTTGCGCAATCCATGTTGAAATATGGCACCGACAAGCCGGATCTGCGCAATCCGTTGGAGATGCAAATAGTAACCGAGCATTTCAAAGGATCAGGGTTTAAGATTTTTGCCGGTATTGCGGAAAAAGCCGGTCAGGAAATTCGCGCTATACCGGCACCGGGAGGAGCAAGTCGCGCCTTTTGTGACCGCATGAATTCATGGGCCCAAAAACAGGGGCTGCCGGGCATGGCCTATATCATGTTCAATGAAGGCGACGGGCAGGGGCCCGTGGCCAAAAATATCGGTCCGGAACGCACCCATGCGCTGGGGGCGCAAATGGGCCTGAAGGCCGGGGATGCGGTGTTCTTTGTGGCTGGAAAGCCGGAGGACTTCCTCGATGTGGCGGGCCGTGCGCGCAATGTCATTGCCGAAGAGCTGGATCTCGTCAACAAAGACCGGTTTGAGTTTTGCTGGATTGTCGACTTTCCCATGTATGAATGGGATCAGGAAAACAAAAAAGTTGAATTTGGTCACAATCCGTTTTCCATGCCACGCGGTGGCCTTGAAGCGCTGGAGGCGGCGACGACGGATGCGCAACAGCTTGCCATTCTGGCCAATCAATATGACCTCGTCTGCAATGGCTATGAATTGGGGTCGGGGGCTATTCGAAACCATCGCCCGGATATCATGTATAAGGCGTTTGAAATTGCCGGTTATGGCAAAGAGGTTGTGGAAGATAAATTTGGCGGCATGTTAAATGCCTTCAAATATGGCGCCCCGCCCCATGGTGGCGCCGCATTTGGTGTTGACCGTATTGTTATGTTGTTGGCGGGGGAAGAAAATATCCGTGAGGTAACCATGTTCCCGCTTAATCAACAGGCCGAAGATTTGATGCTGAACGCACCATCGCCTGCCGATGACAAGCAGCTGAAAGAAATTCACATCAAGGTGCAAATGCCGATCAAAGAAAAATCTGCAGAATAAGGCGCGGGGTCTATTCTTCCATCTGCTCTGCGGCCAGCTTGGCGGCGCGCATATCCGTGCAGGATTGCAAGCTCAGCCCCTCGGGCAATAATGTTTTGTCATCGCCGCAGGCGTCATCGAGCTGTTCTTGCGATAATGGGGCTTCTCTTAAATCGGCACCGGAGAAATCGGCCTCCCGAAAATGCGCTTTGGAAAAGTCACCACCGCTGATGACAACGTCCTGAAACACGGCCAAATCAAAATTTGACTTTTCAAAACTGCTATTGCGCAAGGTTGCGCGTGTGAAAATAGCGGCGTAATAAATTCCTTTTTCGCCCCAGCTATCATTAATCTCAGCTTCGACAAAACTGGCCCCGCTCATCTGGGCTTTGACGAGGGTGGCTTTGCTAAAATTGCTATTGTTGAAAATCGCCCCTTGTGCCGTTATGCCGGTCAGGTCGGTCTCGACAAAACTGGCTGCGGTAAAATTTGTCCCTCGAGCGGAACCATAGGGCATGATCGCATCATCAAAAACCGCATTACCGGCTTCGGCGCTGTCAAAGGCTGCGCCTTTCATATAGGCCTTGGTGAAATTGGCCTCGGTCAGTATTGAATTTGTAAAGGCGGCCTCTGGCATGTGCTCGGCGGTATAATCGGCGCGCGTGAGATCAAGATTCATAGCGATGACCGTGCCGGGCTTATGGTGTTTTTTCTTTTGATTGTTCTTGTCGATTTCTTCGGATATGCGAAACATCACCCGCCGCATCAGGGGGCCGAACCATTCATCCAGCTTTGTGCCGGTTTTTGCCATGAAAGAAGCGGTGGCTTCGGCAGCGGAATTTACCGGCCCGGGCAGGGCGGCGCGATCTTCCTGTGGCACAGATGACCAGTAATAGGAAAATCCAAGCAGCGAAACAGCCAAAAAAAGTCCGAAAATCCGGAACATGACGACACTCCCAATATTGGGGTCAGGCCTTTTTTCAAAGGCTTTCCCCGAATGAAACAAGTTTATCGCTGATTGCTAAAGGCGGGATTAACAGAATTGGCCAGAATTTAAGCACAATTGACCGCTATAAGGCGTTTGCGTTAAATGGCTATCAGGATTGCGCTACAGCCTAAGGTTGACGATGAGAAAAAAAGCACAACGTATTGTTATTTATGCCATAATGGCTATGGCCTTGACCTTGCCTTCGATTGCTGCAGAACAGGAAAAGGGGGCCGCCGACACCAAGGCTGCGGAACGGGCATTGGATAATCTACAAGTGCCGGATATGGCGATAGCCCATATTTCCGGCTATCAGCTTGCGGGCCATGAAAGCCCTGAATTTATGGGCGCGCTTTCCAGCTATTATTGCGCCATGGCGGTTAATCTGGCGCGGTTTAATCTCGCTGGTGGCGCAAGCTCGGTCTACTCCGCACAAGAATTTCGCACTTTGGCGGATCTGTTCATTTTGAAAATGCATGCGCTAACGCCGTTTGAGGCAGGTGAGATAGAGCAGATGCCGCTCATCATGCGCCAAACCGCCGAAGCGCAATTAAATATTGATTTGCGCCAAGCCGATAACGAGCCCATCTATCTCGCGGGGACTTTACCAAAATGCGACCTGCTTTATCGCGAGGCTTTGTTGAAGCGCAAAGCGCCTTAGAGCCTATCCGGTTTTGATGCCGATCAAAACCGGGCTCCAAGTTTTTGTTTTTGAGCACTTCTTATCTGAAAACCGGCCTCATCCTGAGCTTGTCGAAGGACCCGCTTTTCGCAGAAGTGCTCGCGTATTTTAACGCGAGATTTACGAACAGCCAGTGGTCTCGCCGCAGCTATCGCATTTCAAACAGGTGCCATTGCGCACTAGCGTGAACTGTCCGCAGGCATGGCAGGCGTCCCCTTCATAGCCTTTGATGCGGGCTTCCTCGCT
>JALSJA010000003.1 GCA_026989615.1 Parvularculaceae bacterium
AGTAATTGCCAGCAATATCCATTTGACAAAAGGCAATGACAAAGGCGTGCCGCCCATGCTGGCCGCGGCCGCCAGCGCATAGGTTCCCATAATGATCAGTGCCACGGCGATGCCCCCGGTCACCAGTCCCGGATAATAAGCGCCATTTTCCGCCATCACAGCGAGGCGCTCTCCAGCACCAAAAAACCGCAACCAGTCAGGCCCACCAACAATAATAGCAAGATGCAACCCGCCAGCCACAAGGCTCAAAAGCCCGCCCACCAGTAAAAATGGATTCATAGGCGGCATGAATGGAGGCATAGAACAATCTCCTTTGACACAACATACCATACTTTATGGTATGGTCAAGAGCATCATAGACAAATGAAACAAAGCAAAACCGATTTGGCCAGAAATGCGATGAAGATAGAGACACAGCAATCAACCACTTCGTCACTAGAGCCTATTTTCGTTTTGATGGAATCAAAACCGGGCTCTAAGTCTTTGTTCCGCGCTTTAATCCCTGTTCCGGATTCCTGCTCTTGCTGTTAACACTTCATCAATTTATGGCTGCACAATGGGTCGCTTTTATCGAACCATTATTAAAATTGTTAGTGAGTATCATGCGCATAAGAAAATCTTTTTCCTCCTGTTTTTTATATGCATTCGCAAGTTTCGGACTTGTTGCCTGTGGTGGCGGATCTTCTCCTGCTCCTTCAGGCGGGAATGATTCCGGTGGCGGGGTGGATATATCAGCCCCATCTACCCCCACAGGGCTTTCTGTATCAGATATCACTACTTCAAGCCTTCGCTTAAGCTGGACGGCCTCCAGTGACAATGTGGCGGTAACAGGCTATCGCATTTTTCGGGACGGGACCGAGATTGCCATTTCTGCCACAACCGATTATCGCGATCAGGGGCTGTCTTCCAATACCCAATATCAATATGCGGTTTCTGCTTATGATGCTGCGGGCAATGACAGTACGCGCAGTCAAACCATATCCGCCACCACGGCTCAACAGCCGCAAGGAAGTTGTGGCGCGCAAACGGGGACCGCCGCAGCAATTGATTTCAAATTTGTTACACCGGAGAATATCGGGAAATATATCACCCTTGCCGCCACTTCAACCCTGATCGAATTTCATCTTCACAGCTATCTTGATGCCCCGAACATCAACTGGTCGCGGCGCTACAAGCCCTATAAATATGGCGATGGCGGCGGCGCTATCGATATATGGCGGCTTGATTCGGCGCCCAGCAATGGCACGCTTTATGAGGCTGCTACTGTCCTGACAGCGAATGATATTATTGCTGACCCGGATGATTTGTTTTATGTTCCTAATGCCAATTTTACCGGAACAGATAGCTTTACCTATTGTGTCGAAGATGCCACCGGGCAATCCAATGTGGCCACCATTGCCATAGAAGTTGCCAATACGGCCAATTATCCCATGCCCCTTGGTGTGCCGAACCCCGGCTTTGGAATTGATGAAACCCCGCCAGCAGATCCGGCTGCCTGGCCGAGCGCAGAAGCTACGGGTTTTTACTATATTGATTCCGATCATAGCGCCTGCTCCAATGCCAATGAATTTGGCTATCCCGATGTCCCTCGCTGCAATATCCCTCATGATGCAACCATTGGCGCTGGCGCAAAAATGGTTCTGGCCCCCTCAACCCAGCCCTATCCCTTGCGCAATAGCGGCTGGCACAGGATCAATTCTGGCGGCGTTGCTGGCAATCCTGCATGGGTGATTGGCAATGAAACCGGCCCCGATAAACCGCAAATCATTCGTCATCCGAACCGCTCTACGGAACAATTACGCATTACTGGCGGTCATCTCAGGATAAGCGGTGTGATCTTCGATGGCGCCATGCCGCGCCATATGGGCGGCGGGGAAGATAATATTGTATTGCGCCATCTTGAAATAAAAAACAATCCCGCGACACGAGGAGGCAGCGTTGGATTATCCACTGGCGGGCGCGATGTTTTGGTGTTTAATGTCTATGCCCATGATAACGGCATTATAGAATCTGCAGGCCTGTCAGAGGAACGCGATGTCCATGCTTTTGTCGGTTCCAGTCAAAACGACTTTTGGTTATTGGACTTCCGGTGTGACGAAAATGCCGGCGATTGCGTGCAATTGACCAATAACAATACAACAGCCAATGTTTATGTGGGGCGCATGGTGTCCCATAGCGAAGGCGAGAACTGTATTGATATAAAAGATTTCAATCGCGTTGTTGTCAGCGAATCTGATTGCTGGGACTTGCGCCGTGTCGCCTATGGCAATAGCGGCGGAAATTCGCAAAATTTCTATGTCAATGATGAGGGCGTGCAGCAGAATTTCGTCTACTTCCTCAACAACCGATCCTGGGATAGCGCTGGCGCCAATTTTGCCTCCAGCAATATTGGCGGGCGGGTCTATTTTATCGGCAATGTTTCTTTCTTTTCACCGGCTGCTGATGGTTTGAATTTTGGCGGTGGCGGAGGTTCCCGTTTTGCCTATTTCAACACTTTTTCTGATTCTGAAAGAGGCATCTTCCACTTTGGCAGCGGTGGCGCTTTGCAACGTTATATAGTCGCCAATATCATAGATGGGGCAAACCTTTATCAACTGCGCCTGCAATCCTCGACCAGCGTCATCAATAGTCTTGATTATAATCATTACACGGACCCATCGGGCACTTTCGCAAGCGGTGGCAGCACGCCAAATATTTACAATGGTCTTGGAGCCTTTCGGGCCGCCTTTAGCCAATTTGCCCAAAACAGCGCAGAAGGGGTGGCCCCGGGCTTTATCGACAAGGCTGCCTATGATTTCACAATCAATAACGCCTCTGAAGTGATTGATGTGGTGCCTGCAAGCTATATCAACGCCCAGCCGCTATTGAGCGACCTCTATAATGATCTGGGGCTTACCACCCTCACCGACAGAAATGGCACGCAGCGCCCCCAAGGCGCAGCCTATGATGCCGGTGCCTTTAGTCACATACCGTAATTTTTTCAAAAATATTTGTATAACCCTTGACAATGTTCTTTGTTTGTTCTTTTATGCGGCTATGCAAACCCTATTCACCTTTGCCACTGAAAAGCGCCTTCCGGAGATTTTGGACCGGTTGCAGGCGGTTTATGGAAAAGCCCGGCAGGGCGAGAGTGATCCCCTCTCGCAGCTGGTCTTTTGTGTGGTGGGGGAGAAAACAGCCGGAGCTTTGGCGCTGGCAAGTTTTCACCGTTTGCGGCAGGAGTTTGTGCGCTGGTCCGACATCCGTGATGCCGACCCGGATGATTTGGTCCCAAGCTTGCGCGGTATTGCCGATCATGCCCGAAAGGCAAAGCTCCTGCCGCAAATTCTCCGCCAGATTGAGGCCCGCCACGGCCTGCTCGAACTGGATTTTCTTGCCGACTGGCCGATTGAGGCGGCGCAAAAATGGCTGCAGGAACTACCCGGTGTCAGCGCCGCCGCCGCCGCGGCAACCTTGAATTTCTCTTCCCTGCGCAAAACGATTTTATCGGTGGATCATGATAGTGCCCGCCCTTTAAGACGCATGGCGCTAGTGCCGGCGGGCGCGCCCTTGTCAGCCCTTGATCGCCATATTGGCGAGAACCTGCCCTTTCAATGGGGCGCTCGCGAAGCGCGCAGTTTGCATGACGGTCTTGCTCGTCTTGGCCGCAATATCTGTCATCAGGGGCGTCCCGATTGCAAACATTGTCCGCTGAATGATCTATGCCCGACCGCAAAACGCGGCTCGGCAAAAGTGCTGACTTTTCCGCAAAAGAAACCCGTCGCGGAAAAAGAAAAAACAAAAGCTAGAGCACTTCCCGAAAAGTGGGAACCGGTTTTCGGATAAGAAGTGCTCAAAAACAAAGATTTAGAGCCCGGTTTTGATTGGTATCAAAACCGAAAAGGCTCTAAAAGCGCCCGCTGATGATGGTCCAGAACAGTTTGGCCGGATGGGTCGTCAGGCCGCCCTTGCCAGCCCCATGGCGGGCGGCCCGTTTGAGCCATGGAGCGATATGGCTCAGCTCAGCCAGAACCGGCATCAGCTTTGATGGCGCCCCGTTCAGCGCAGGCAAAAGACTTTTCCATTGCTCCTGCAAGGCAGTAATAACCTCAGGCCCCGATGGCAGGCTTGCTTGAAAATTCGCCGCCAGACCATTGGGCGCGGAGGCCAGCAGGTGAAACAAATAGGCTTTCACCGCTCGCGCCCGCCCGGCCTTTTGCAAGATGGATCTTTCGGCCATCGCGCCACCTTCGGCCAAAACCTCTTCGTCCATAATCAACGATAAGGACAAGGATAAAAACGGCATTTCGATTTTTTGAAAATGATCAAGAGCCCGTTCAATACTCCATACACGATCCGGAAAATAACTCTCTGCCAAAGCCCCGAATAGCCGATCCATATCGTCTCCTGCCAAAACCAATGCCTGTTTGGCAAAAACGTCCGACATGGATTGCATCACCGGATGGGCCCGTGATGACGCACCTTTTGCAATATCTGCCAAACCCTCACGCCAGAATTGCAAGCGCATCTGTCCCAGATGCGGATCGGTGACATGGTCAGCAATATGGGCAAGCTCAACTTCAAACGCGGCAATGGCGAGCAGCTTTTGCCGCAAAGACGGGTTGGCAAATTGTAAGGATAGAAAACGCTCAGGGCGTGCCGACTTTACAAGATCTGCACAATAATCAAACTTGTCCTCGCGCAAATCCTGTCCCATAATTTCCCTTAGAGCGTTTCCAGGATAAGTGGGTACCGGTTATCCGTCCGGAAACGCGTCAAAACAAAGACTTAGAGCCCGGTTTTGATTCCATCAAAACCGAACAGGCTCTAAGGGCGCGCAATCTCTTTGCTGTCACTGCCCTGCTCCGACCAATCGCGTTTCACGCCGGTCATCAGCAATAATGGCGAGGCAACGAAAATCGAGGAATAGGTCCCGACGAAAATCCCCCAGATCATCGCCGCCGTGAAGCCGCGCAGCGCCGATCCGCCAAGGAAAAACAAAGCAGCCAGCGCCAGCAAAGTCGTCAAGGATGTCATCAAAGTGCGTGACAAAGTGCTGTTTACCGACAAATCAATCAATTCCTTGAGCGGCATTTTCTTATATTTGCGCAAATTTTCCCGCACCCGGTCAAACACGACGACGGTGTCATTCATGGAATAACCGATAATCGTCAATAGCGCCGCGATAATCGCCAAAGTAAATTCCAATTGCAGCAATGCAAACAAACCAATGGTCAAGGTGACATCATGGATGAGCGCCAAAATCGCCCCGAGGGAGAACTGCCATTCAAACCGGAACCAGATATAAATCAGCATCAACAGAACCGCGAGCACCACAGCCTGCACACCCTTGTTCACCAATTCGCTGGACACCGTTGGCCCAACCACATCCTGACGACGAAAATCAACTTCCCCCAGCGCCTCTGTCAAAGCACTTTTCACCAACAGCAAGACCTCCTGCTGCTTCGTCTCGGCGGCTTTTTTCACCTCTTCGGCCGTTTGTCCCGGCGTCGCCTCAACCTCTTGCTCTTCAATAAAGATCACAATGCCGCGGTCTTCACCGGCAAGGCCACCAATTTCCTGCACTTTCACATGGCCAATATCCAGACCTTCTGCGGTTGCCCGGGCCGTCGCCAAATCATCCGTATCAAACTCCTGGCCATCGGGCGGCGCAATTTCAATCGTGATACCGCCGCGAAAATCAATCCCGTAATTTAGCCCCTTGTCAAAAAACAAAAAGATTGATGCGATCATCAACACCACCGACAGCGCCATGGCGTAAAAGCGGTAATCCGAAAAATGGATATGGGTATTATCAGGAACGAGTTTCAAACCCATGGGTTTTCTCCAAATATTTTAAAAAACTTTACAGCGCCAATGTCTTGGGCCGCTTGGACAGCACATAGCCACCGACGAAAACCCGCGAGACCACATAGGCGGTAAACACAGATGTTACCACACCAATACCCAGCGTCAGCGCAAAGCCGCGCACAGGACCGGTACCGAGGAAAAACATGATCATGGCCGCGATAAAGGTCGTCACATTGGCATCAATGATCGCGCTAAAGGCCTTGTTATAGCCCGCCTCAACGGCCTGAATAACCTTTTTGCCCTCTTTTAACTCCTCGCGTATGCGCTCGAAAATAAGCACATTGGCATCCACCGCCATGCCGATGGTCAAAACGATACCGGCAATGCCCGGCAAGGTCAGGGTCGAACCGAACAGCGACAAAGCGCCGCCGATCAAAATCACATTGGCGATGAGCGAGATATTCGCATAGACACCAAAGCGCCCGTAAGCGATCAGCATAAAGACAATAACCCCGAGAAAACCAATAATCAGCGCTTTGGTGCCGGCATCAATCGAGTCCTTGCCCAATTCCGCCCCAACAGTACGCTGCTCGATCACCTGCAAAGGCGCGGGCAAGGCCCCGGAGCGAATGAGAATGGCCAGCTCCAGCGCTTCCTGCGCAGTGAAACTACCGGTAATGCGCATATTGGGCTGGTTGATGATCGACTGGATAACCGGCGCAGACACCACTTCACCATCCAGCACAATCGCAAATTGCTTGCCGAGATTTTTCCGCGTAATATTGGCAAAGCGTTTGGTGCCGCGACCATCGAAAGTGATATTGACCTGAAAGCCGCCCTGATCCGGATTGGGGGCGCTATCGGCTTTGATAATCATATCCCCGGTCACATCGGGAATTTCATTGACCACATAATAGCCCGCATAGGCATCTTTGGATGGCAATAGCAAGCGCCGCGGGGGAACCAACCCCTCAAGGGCCTTGCCAATATCGACACTGTCATCGACCATATTAAAGGTCAGTTGGCCGGTGCGGTTGATAACGCTTTTCAAACCTTCCGAATCCTCATCCCCCGGCACTTGCACGACCATGCGCCGCTCGCCATTGCGCGAGATAGAGGCTTCCTTATTGCCAAGAGCATCAATACGCCGCCGCACCACTTCGATAGAATCGGTTATCGCCTTTTCGGAATAAAATTTGCGCCCGGCATCAGAGAGCCTTAGGGAAAACCGCCCATCGCCCTCATCTTTGACATCAATGTCAAGC
>JALSJA010000004.1 GCA_026989615.1 Parvularculaceae bacterium
GAAAATAAGATCTAAGAATGGGGACGGGCGATTTTCCACCACAGCCTGCTGCCCAGCAATATGGCCGCAACCAGCAATCCGACAATCAACCCATACCATACACCATTGGCACCAAACCCGGTATGCAGGCCGAAATACCACGCGACCGGAAAACCGATGAACCAATAGGAAATGGCCGTCACTATCATCGGATATTGCACATCTTTGAGACCCCGCAATAATTGATTGGCCGCCACCTGCACCGCGTCAAAAATCATAAATGCCGCCGCCAAGGGCAGGAAAGCGGTGACCAGTGTCAAAACAATCTGATTATCCGGTTTTTCAATATCGATATAGAGCATAGCCACCGCCTGCGGAAACAGTGCGACGATCAAAGCAAAGACCGTCATCACCGCAATACTAATCAGCAAGGTCATCACCGCTGCCCGACGGACACCGCCTATATCTCCTGCCCCTGCCGCAAGGCCGACCCGCACACCGCCAGCCATGGAAAAGCCAAGCGGTATCATAAAGGCCAAGGCCCCGACATTAAGGGCAATCTGATAGGCGGCCATTTCCATAACGCCAATCAGCCCCATTAAAAGCATACAGGCATTGAACAACATGCCTTCAAAAAAAGAGGTTATGGAGATGGGAATGCCAAGGCGGAATAATTCACGAAAGCGCGGCCAGTCGGGTGCCCAGAAATCACGGAAAAGTTCAAATTGCGCTGCCTGTTTCTGGCGATGGCAATAAAGCGCCAAGATGGCAAAGCTGATAGCATAGGCCAGCGACGAGCCAATCCCCGCACCGATTAATTCCAGACGCGGAAAGCCAAAATTACCAAAGATCAGCACATAGTTGAAAAACCCGTTGAGCAGGGTTGTAAAAATGGTGAGATAAAGAGGAAAGCGCGCCAGTTCAATCGCCGCCAGAAAATTACGAAACCCCCAAATGCCCAAACCAAACACCATGCTCGGAGCCAGCAGGACAACATAATCCCGCGCCCGATGGGACAGCTCAGGATCCTGACCAAGGGCGACGGCCAGATGATCCGCTTGCGAAAACACCAGCACGATCACCGGAAAGGCAAAGCCGAGCGCCCATAGCCCCATGCGCACCGAGCGGCGCACATCATCATGATTTTTGGCATCCGCCCCCAGCGCATGAGAGACCATGGGCGCGATAGCCATCACCGGACCCATGACCAGCATCCAGACGGTAAACATGATAACCATCCCCAGCGAGGCCGAGGCCAGCGCTTCGGGACCGAGGCGGCCAATCATCATCACATCAATGGTAAAAACCGCAAAGCCGATCAATTGCGTCAACGCCATGGGCACGCCAATATGCAATAGAGCTTTGGCTTCCTGCTGCCATGTTTTCGACGGCAATTCCTGATGAATATCCGGTGGTGTTTCATTCATGATAGTCTTCTTGTAAAAGAATGATGGAGCGTCATAAAAAACCCTCCCAAAGCTGCTGGCTTGTAAGGAGGGGGCCGATATTCAATCAACGGATATTGTTGCCGGGGTCAGGGCTTACGCAATTTCTTCTAATGCTGTCAATGCGACAACCGGATTTGCGCCTGTTAAAGCGGACGGCGTGACTTTAATGCCGCAGCCAATGTGCCTTCATCCAGATGGTCCAGCTCGCCGCCCACCGGAACCCCATGGGACAGGCGCGTCAGCTCAACTCCCAGATTTTCAAGACGCTCCTGCAGATAATGGGCGGTGGTCTGGCCATCAATGGTGGCGCTGGTGGCCAATACAATTTCCTTGACCCCGCCCGCCGAAGCCCGCTGCGCCAGCGAGGCAATGTTCAAATCATCGGCGCTGACCCCGTCCAAGGGCGAAATTACCCCGCCCAGCACATGATAAAGCCCCTTATGGGCACCGGAACGCTCCATCGCCCAAAGATCGCCCACATCTTCCACCACGCAAATAATGCCGGTCTGGCGTGTCTGATTGGCGCAAATCGCGCAAGGATCCACACTGTCCCAATTGCCGCATATGGAGCATGTGACCACTTTTTCAGCCGCTTGTGTCAGCGCCAGCGCCAAAGGCTCCATCACCTCCTGTCTTTTACGCAATAAATGTAACGCCGCACGCTTGGCCGAGCGCGGGCCAAAACCGGGTAATTTTGCAAGCAAAGAGATGAGGCGATCCAGTTCCGGACCGGCGGGAGTGTGACGCATGAGAAATTACATACCCGGCAGTTTAAAACCCGGTGGCAAAGGCATGCCTTCGGTCAGGGCTTTCATTTCATCGGCAGATTGGGCCTCGAGCTTGGCCTTGGCGTCATTGATCGCCGCGCAAATCAAATCTTCCAGAACATCGCCTTCTTCGGGGTTGATCATATCTTTTTCAATTTCAACTTTGCTGGCAAAGCCCTTGCCATTCAAAGTCACCTTGACCATGCCACCACCGGCAACACCTTCGGCTTCCAACCCGGCAATCTTCTGCTGCATGTCCTGCATTTTCGCTTGCAGCCCGGCGGCCTGTTTCATCATATCGGCAAAATTTGTCATCAGAACGTCCTCTTGAAATATTGGTACTATTTTTGATTTAGAGCCTTTTCGGTTTTGATGGAATCAAAACCGGGCTCTAAGTCTTTGTTGTTGAGCACTTCTTATCTTAAAAACCGGCCTCATCCTGAGCTTGTCGAAGGACCCACTTTTCGCAGAAGTGCTCTAGCTATCGCCCTCATCATCTGCAATATCGCCGTCATCGGCCTGTGTCATTGCCATATCCTGGGCAATTTCTTCAATCTGCACATCTTTGGCGGGGTCAATATCGGGAAAGGCTGCCAGTGCCGCCTTGATCATCGGGTGCTCAAACACATTCTGATTGCGCGCACTGCGCAGGGTTTCTTCCCCCGAGGCCCGCGCATTGATCGACACAACCCAGCGTTCGCCGGTCCACTCTTTCAGTCTTTGCGCCAAGCGCCCGGCCAGATCATGGGGGGCATTATCGGTCGGGTGAAATTCTATCAATCCCTGGTCAAAGCGCACCAGACGCATCATGGTTTCAATTTCCATGCGCAGATTGGCATCGCGCTTTTGCCCCGCCAGTCTGGCGACATCGCGTAAACAAGACAGCATTGGTTCGGCGGTTTCTTGTGGGGACAAAGCCGGTTGGCGCGCAGCCTGTGTCTGCGTGCCCTTATTGCTTGCCTGGGCTGATGGCTGCCCTTGCCCTATCGGCGCAGCGGTTGCAGACATATCCGGCGCTATCGGCGCGTTATTTTGTTTGTCGCTATTGTTTTTCAACTGCCGCAAGGCTTCATCCGGGGTTGGCAGGTCGGCCGCAAAACAAAGGCGGATAAGGGCAATCTCGCCGCAGGCCACCGCATCAGGGGCAGTCAAGGTCTCCCCATGGCCTTTCAGCAAAAGATTCCACGCCCTTGTCAGCGCGGCCATGGGCATATCTTCGGCCAAAGCCAAAGCCCGTGTCACATCGGCGGCACCCGCCGCACCATGGCTGGCTGCCTCTTTGCCGGCGGCTTTGACCCGCGTTAGCAAATGCACCAATTCCAGCAAATCTTTCAAAATAATCACCGGATCAGCGCCCTGATCATATTGCCCGCGAAATAGCGACAAAGCTTCAGGGGCATTACCCTTCATAGCCGCTTCCAACATATCCCAACTGTCGGCGCGATTGGCAAAGCCCAACATGTCGCGGACAATTTCTGCCCCTATCGCATCGCCCTTGGTCTCGCTGGACTGGATGATCGCCTGATCGAGCAGAGACAAGGCATCACGCATCGAACCTTCTGCGGCTCTGGCAATCATCAACAAACCATCGCGCGCGACTTTGACCCCTTCCTTCTCGCAAATGCCGCTCAGATAGTTGGCAATGGTCTCGCCATCAAAGCGGCGCAGGTCAAAACGCTGGCAGCGGGATAAAACCGTGACCGGCAATTTGCGAATTTCAGTGGTGGCGAAAATAAATTTTACATGGGGCGGCGGCTCTTCCAGTGTTTTCAGCAACGCATTGAAGGCGCTGTTGGAGAGCATATGCACCTCGTCGATAATATAGACCTTATAGCGCGCCTCGACCGGGGCGTAGCGCACCGATTCGATCAATTCACGAATATCGCCAACGCCGGTATGGCTGGCCGCATCCATTTCAATCACATCCTGATGACGGCTTTCGGCAATAGCCCGGCAATGGACGCCCTCTTCCGGCATATCAATGCTGGGGGCATCGACCTTGCCTTTCACTTCGTAATTGAGTGCGCGGGCCAATATCCGCGCTGTGGTGGTTTTGCCAATGCCGCGCACACCGGTGAGAATATAGGCATGGGCAATGCGCCCCGAAGCAAAGGCATTGCGCAAAGTGCGCACCATAGCCTCATGACCCAGCAGATCGTCAAAATTCTGCGGGCGGTATTTGCGGGCCAGAACCTGATAAGGGGCCGGGGCGGCTTCTGTGTTGGAATCGCTCATAGGAAATATCTTACGCGAAGCGCCCCCCCGGATGCAAAGGGCGAGTGCCCATGGGAACCGGTTTTGGGGATAAAAAGGGTGTCCAGAATGGAAGACCAAGGGTGGAAGACTGGAACGACCCGGGACGAAAACTCGTTGTGGCTGCTTCCTTCCGGACCTGACCAGATTGGCGAGGCGCCCGTCCGCCAGCCTTCCATCTATCTATATCGCGATTTCAGGGGCAAATTGCAAGCCGCAACGCAGCTTTACCATTACCGCCTTACGGGCTACCCTTGTCAGTGAAAAAAGCAAAGCAACTACAAAGGAATAGCCTATGTGCCTGTCAGAACCGGTAAGTTTCATGGCGGCGGGTGCATTGGTCACCGGCGGCGCGCTGTCCGTCTGGAAGGCGTGGCACACCAATATCCGCTATCTGCCCATCGCCCTGATGCCTGTCTTTGCCGGTATTCAGCAATTTATGGAGGGGCATGTGTGGATGGGTTTGACAGATTCCAATCCGGACATGCTGTGGTGGTCGGCCATGGGATTTATTCTGTTTTCCTGGCTGATGTGGCCGACATGGGTGCCTTTTGCCATGTATTTTCTGGAACCCAAAGAGAGCAAGAGAAAATTACCGCTCATGCTGTTCGCCCTAGCCGGGCTGGTCTTTGGCCTCACCCTTTATGTCCCGCATCTTTTCAACCCTGATTGGGTCAAGGTCTATATCAATAATCACTCCATCGCCTATGAGGACACCATGCTGCTGGATTATATCATGCCGCGCTGGGGCACTTATGCGATCTATATGGTGTTGCTCATCATACCCCCTTTCCTGTCGAGCTATAAACATATGCATTATTTCGGCGGGTCGATGATTGCGGTGCTGGTGGTCGTCGCTTCATTTTTCGTCTATGCCAATATTTCCTTTTTCTGCCTGTTGGCGGGACTTGCGACCTTGCATCTGATCTACATCATCACCGCCAATAAATGCGATCAGGGCTGCAAGGAATTGTTTGCGTGATAAATTCCCGGAAGGCAGGAAATTGACCCGTCCCCTCGGCTTTACCGGCAATGCTCTTATCCGCTGGAGTGAAAAGCGACGCGACCCAAAATGGGTAGCAGCGCAGTTCCGCCATGCGCAGGCGCGCTTCCTGCCCTTATGGCGTGGACGCCCTTTGGTGGCCGGCAAACCGGCATATCTTTTCTGGCTCGGACGCGATGAGGTGCCGGAACAATTTATGGACCATAGCCTGTTGCTCGGACTTGATAACGATATTCCTCATTTTGCCTTTGATGTCAGTGGTGCTTCTGACAAGGCCGAGACCGCACCCTTTGCCAGTCACGGCCAATATCTGCCTTTAATCGCCGCGGCCATGAGTTTACCCGCTACCGAAATCGCCATTGCCGGGCAGGCCATGGGGCTGTTGAACTGGCAGCGCAAAAACCGCTTCAGTCCCAAAACCGGCGAACCCCTGCGCATCACCGAGGGCGGATTCAAACTGGTCGACCGTGCCGACACAGAGATTTTCCCGCGCATCAATCCGGTGGTCATGGTTTTGGTGGTGGAAGGCGATAGCTGTCTTTTGGCGCGCAATTATCATTTTCCGGCAGGGCTTTATTCAGCGCTGGCAGGTTTTGTCGAGATCGGTGAAAGCCTTGAGGAATGTGCCCGCCGCGAGGTTTTTGAAGAGACCGCCCTGCCAATAGAAAATCTGCATTATACCGGCAGTCAGCCCTGGCCCCTATCGGATAGTTTGATGATCGGTTTTACCGCCACTGCGCAAAGCCGCACGCTCACTCTCGACAAAGACGAATTGGAAGACGCCAAATGGCTGACCAAAGAAGAAGTGAAAGAACACCTCGCCGCAGGCCAAAATAGCGCGTTTTTCCTGCCGCCCGCCTTTTCCCTTGCAGGCCATATGATCCGCCAATGGTGCAAGGATTAGAGCACTTCTGCGAAAAGTGGGTCCTTCGACAAGCTCAGGATGAGGCCGGTTTTCGGATAAGAAGTGCTCTAGGCCTCCTGCCATAATTACCTGTTTGCGGCAATTAAACCCCTTATTCTCCGCGTATTGCGCGGTGAATAATCTTGCTTTTGCGGTGAATAAAGACTATATTCACCGCAAATTATGCGGTGAATAATATGTATATCTATGAAAATAAGGATTGGCCGGACTTTTATTGGGACGCGAAATCCATAGCGGATCGCCTTGCTTGCGCACGCCATCATCAGGGCCGCTTGCAGGGCCGCATGGAAGCGCTAGGGTTTTCCTTACGCGGCGAGGCGGTTCTGCAAACCCTGACCGAAGATGTTTTGAAATCAAGCGAAATAGAGGGCGAAATTCTTAACAAGGCGCAGGTGCGTTCTTCTGTCGCCCGTCGATTGGGCATGGACATTGCCGGGCTTACCCCCTCCGATCACAATGTGGACGGCATTGTGGAAATGATGCTCGACGCCACGCAAAATTATGACCAGCCCCTTGAGGCAGAGCGCCTTTTTGCCTGGCACGCCGCTTTGTTTCCAACTGGCAGAAGCGGTATGCGAAAAATTACGGTCGGTGGTTGGCGAACAGATGAAGATGGCCCGATGCAAGTTGTCTCAGGGCCGATCGGTCGCGAGCATGTTCATTTCCAAGCG
>JALSJA010000005.1 GCA_026989615.1 Parvularculaceae bacterium
CCTGAGTGCCAGTGGTTATCACCCCCTATGCTTTTTCTTTACCTCCAATTCGGTGACCGATGAGCGCGCTTATGGGTTTCTTGCATGGGATTTGCAGGAGGGGGCGGCAAGCCCCGAGCCATCGGAAGAATTGGCATTACGCAAATTATCGTTTCGGGAGCTTCTCGAGGATGTGACTTCCGGCAAGATTACTGACGGGTTTACTATCACAATGGTGTTAATGGCGGCCCAAAAGGCGAAAAAGGGCTTGTTACCGGAGCCTGTCGCGACCATCTTGAAGGCTCAAATTGATTAGACGCACGTCAAGAAAGAGGAGCATTTCATGCTTGAACAAAAATCTGCTGAAATTGTCTCTTTGGATAAAAATCAGGCATGGGTGAATATTCGTCAGGAGGCAGCGATTGCTGCGGCGCAAGAGCCGATGCTTGCGTCTTTTTTGCACTCAACAATTTTGCACCATAACAGTTTTGCCGAAGCGTTAAGCTTTCGTCTGGCGCAAAAGCTTGGTGATAGTGAAATGCATGCGGTATTGTGGCGTGAGATTATCAATGAGGCTTTTGAGGCAGCGCCGGATATTGTCGAGGCGGCGCTTGCCGATATTGAAGCGGTAAAAACCCGTGATCCGGCCTGCCGCAATTATTTGCAGCCCTTGCTTTATTTCAAAGGCTATCAAACCCTGCAATCCTATCGGGTGGCCCATTGGCTGTGGTATAATGATCGCGAGCCTTTGGCCCTGTTCATGCAATCGCGCTTGTCGGAACTTTTTGCGGTTGATATTCACCCGGCGGCGGAAATTGGTTCGGGGGTGATGATTGACCATGCCACGGCGATTGTGATTGGCGAGACGGCAGTGGTCGGCAATAATGTTTCAATCCTGCATAATGTTACCCTCGGCGGCACCGGCAAAACCGAAGGCGACCGCCACCCCAAAATTTCTGATGGGGTGATGATTGGCGCTGGCGCCAAAGTGTTGGGGAACATCAAAGTTGGTGAAGGGGCAAAAATTGCTGCCGGGTCTCTGGTGCTGACCGAAGTGCCGCCGCGCTGCACTTTTGCCGGAGTGCCGGCCAAGCCCGTGGGCGATTGCTGCCCCGAGCCTGCGGAGGCCATGGATCAGGGGATTTAGAGCACTTCTGCGAAAAGTGGGCCCTTCGGCGAGCTCAGGATGAGGCCGGTTTTCGGATAAGAAGTGCTCAAAAACACAGACTTAGAGCCCGGTTTTGATGCCATCAAAAACCGAAAAGGCTCTAGGTTTTCGGGGCGGAATTTTGTCGCCACAGGAACCATTCCTTGAAACCGAGCTTTTTGTGGCCGGTAAAAGAAACACTGTCGCCTTTTGGTTTGAAGGTGAAGCTGGCGCTCATATCGACTTTATAATCTGTATCCAGCACCGTGCTCAGGGCGATATATTGGGCAACGCCTTTTTTCCGGGTCAGGGTTAAGTCGATATAGCCCTTGTGCAGGGGGTCATAATAACGCGCTTCGGGGTTTTCCTTGGTGACGAGCAGGGCGAAATCCTTGGTGCCATCGCCGAGATATTCTTCAACCGTGGCCGAGGTCAGCGATGTCGTGCCAAGCTCGATACCGATTTTCTTGCCCTTGTCGGAATAGAGATCATTGGTCCAGAACTCATGGGCGTCGCCGGTTAATACGACAAGATCGGTGGCACCGGCGCGCTCGCAGGCGGCATAAAAACGTTCTCTGGCCTTGGGATAGCCGCTCCATGTATCGAGATAAAGCGGGAAACGATATTTGGAGGTTTCCACAAAAGGCCGAATACCGGACCAGTCTTTTTCGATTTTTTCGATCACCTCTTCACTAACAAATGGGGTGAGGTCGGGAATATTGACCTTGGCCATGAGAATTTGATTCCCAATCAGTCGCCAAGGCTGCCCCTGGCGTTTGGACTGGCGCAGGGATTTTTCAATGAAATCGATCTGTGCTTGGCCGAGCATATAGCGGTCGGGATTGTTCAAGACCTTTTGCCGGAACTGCTCGACATCTTCTTGTGTTTTGAAGCTGTCTGCATAATCCTCGATGAGGATTTGTTCCGAACGGGCGGTGAGGCGGGTTTCAATCGTCACGAGGGTGGCCAGATCGCCGAAATTATAGGCACGATAAAGCGCTTCGCGGGCTTTGCCCGGCTCCGGATCGCGCACCGGCATCCATTCATAATAGGCCTGCATGGCGGCGCGCCGACGCTCGGCCCAATCGCCTTCGGAAAGATTATGATTTTGTGCGCCGCCTTCCCAGGAATTATTGGCGACCTCATGATCATCCCATAACAGGATCATCGGGTGCATGGCATGGGCCGCCTGCATGGCCGGGTCGGATTTATATTGAGCGTGGCGCTGGCGGTAATCCTTTAGGGACAGTATTTCCCGTGGTGGCTCATGAAGGCGGCCGAGCTTTTTACCAATCTCTCCGCCATAGCCCTCAATACCATATTCATAAATATAATCGCCAAGGTGGATGACCGCATCGAAATCGGGATTGCGGGCGATATGATCGAGGCCGTTGAAAAAGCCATGCTGCCATGAATTGCAAGAAACAATCGCGAGGCGCAGTTTTTTGACATGGGAAGCGGGCAAGGTTTTGGTGCGGCCTATAGGAGAAATTGCTTGGTCGGTTTTGAAGCGATAATAATAGGTCTTGCCAGCTTCCAATCCGGTGACATTGATTTTGGCGGTCCAGTCGCGGCTTTGATCAGTTTCAATTTCGCCATTTTTGGTGATGATCTCAAAATCTTTGTCGCGGGCCATTTCCCATTGCAGGCGCACCAGTGACGTGGCTTGGGGGCCGGAAGGCGCGGCGCGGGTCCAGATGACAATGGAAGATGCGGTGGGATCGCCGCTGGCGACACCATATTCAAAGCCTTTGATGATGGCGCTGTTTTGGCTATTGCTGAAACTGCCTCCGGCGGAACAGGCAGCAAGACTTGTCCCGCCAAGGGCCATTGTGCCAATCAGGGCTTCACGCCGTGAAGGTTTGGCGGCGGGGATCTGGCTGGTTTTGTCTTTGTCGGATGGTGCTGATTTGGCCATGGGTTTTGCCCCTCATTTCATTCGGTTCAGACCCTAGAGCACTTCCCGAAAAGTGGGAACCGGTTTTCGGATAAGAAGTGCTCAAGAACAAAGACTTAGAGCCCGGTTTTGATTGGTATCAAAGCCGGATAGGCTCCAGCAAGATTTCCCGGCCATGGGAGGAGAAAATCCAGTGCCTTTTTTCGGTGGTTTGAGACAGAAATTTGGGCCGGAATTCGGGTCAGGACAGCCTAAAAATTGCGGCAAGATGATTTTGCGAGGCATTTTTGACTAATATCAATTTTTTTATAGGCGTTTCGCGTCAGGGTCTTTGTCCAGACGATATGGTAAAACGCGGGTTTAATCGCGATTTTTGGAGCATATTGTCAGAGAACGGGGTGGTTTCGATGGTAGTTGCTCTTGCAAATCATTTGCAGAAGTGCCAGATGTTAAAGGGTGATAAGGGTTATTGCCCATCTGTTTTTGATAGTCGATTGAATTTAGGGAAAATATCGGATGTCGCGGCTGCATAGTCTCAAAAGAGGGCAAAAGGCCCGGATACGCGCTTTTCATGGGGATAGTACCACAGAAGAGGCTCTGCGCGAGATCGGCTTTGCCGAGGGTGACGAGGTTGAGCTTCTTGAGCGTGGTCTTGTCAATGGATCGCCTCTATCCATACGCCTTGATCGCACCATTCTTGCCCTTCGCAAATCGGAAGCAGCCTGTATTGAAATCGAGGCAGATTAAGTGAGCCTTGAAGCCCCTTCTGCGACAAGTAATGATAAAAACGCCGAGCCCCAAGGAAAAGCGTTTACGCTCGCACTTGTGGGGGCGCCCAATGCCGGCAAGACCACTTTGTTTAATGGGTTGACCGGGGGGCGCGCCAAAATTGCCAATTATCCCGGCGTGACAGTGGAAATGCGTGAGGGTCGGTTTACGACCCCGGAAGGGCGCAAAATTATAGTGCAGGATCTGCCGGGCATTCATGGCCTGTCCGGGCGCAGCACCGATGCCCGTATCGCCCTCAACGCCATTCGTGGCGAGATTGGCAAGACGCCGGATTTACTCCTTGTCCTGATTGATGCGCCCAATCTTCATTCCCATTTGCAATTTGCTTTCCAGATTCGCTCTCTCGGCCTGCCGATGATTGTGGTTTTGAACATGATTGATCTTGCCAAACGCGACGGGGTTGAGATTGATCTTGCGGCATTGGAAAAGTCTCTGGGGGTTCCGGTGGTGGCGACAAGCGCGCCGAGAAAAGCGGGGCGGGCGGCTTTGGTCGCGGCGATAGATGCGGCCTTGCCGGATCTTGCGCAGGTGACACCTGACAAAGATACCGAACACTCCTTGCGGGATTTTCAGATTCAGGCGCGGCAGCTTTCGGCACGGGCGGTGACGGCCGAGCCGGGCATGCACCGGCTGACCAGAACGCTCGATGCTATATTGCTGCATCCGTTTTTCGGCTTTGTGACATTTCTGGCTATTTTGTTTTTGGTGTTTCAGGCGGTCTATGCTTGGGCGGAATGGCCGATGGGGGTGATGGACGGTGCGATTACGGCGCTTAGCGGCGGTTTGCGCGGGATATTACCGGATAATTGGATTGAAAGCCTGTTGGTGGACGGGATCATTGCCGGGGTTGGCTCGGTGGTTATTTTCCTGCCGCAAATTCTGGTATTGTTCTTCTTCATTCTGATTATGGAAATGTCCGGCTATATGGCGCGGGCGGCGTTTTTAATGGATGAGCTGATGCTGCGGGTGGGGCTGAACGGGCGCGCTTTTATTCCATTATTGTCGAGCTTTGCCTGCGCAATCCCCGGCATTATGGCGGCACGGGTGATGGAGAGCGAGCGCGATCGCCTGACGACGATTATGATTGCACCCCTGATGACCTGTTCGGCACGGATACCGGTTTATATTTTGATCATCGGCGCATTTATTCCGGCCAGTAATGTCGGCCCGTTTGGCTTGCAGGGGCTGGTCATGTTCGCGCTTTATGTGGCGGGGATTGTCAGCGCGGTGATTGTGGCTTTTGTTTTCCGGCGGATTTTGGGGCGTGGTGGCGAGCAGCCTTTGATGATGGAATTGCCCTCCTATAAAATGCCGCAACTGCGTGACTTGCTGGTGGGGTTGTGGAGCCGGGCGAAGATATTTTTGCGCCGCGCCGGGACGGTGATATTTACCGTGTCGATTGTCCTGTGGTTTCTGGTCTCCTATCCCGGCAATGATTTGCGCTCGAGCTTTGCGGGCATGATTGGCCGGGTGATTGAGCCGATTTTCAAACCGCTTGGGTTTAATCTGGAAATTGTCATTGCACTGGTGCCGGGCATGGCGGCGCGCGAAGTGGCGGTCGGCGCGCTGGGCACGGTCTATGCGATTGATGGCGCTACCGAAACTTCAGAAGGGCTTTATGCAGCCTTGCAGGCAGGCTGGTCCTTGCCCACGGCATTGGCATTTCTGGCGTGGTATGTCTATGCGCCGCAATGTATTTCAACTTTGGCAGTGGTGCGCCGGGAGACCAATTCATGGGCCCGGATGTGGGGCATGACCGCCTATCTGTTTGCCCTTGCCTGGTTTGCGGCCTTTATCACCTATCGGGTGGCTTTAGCGCTTTTGGGTTGAGCCGTTTTTTGCCTCATGGCGCATGATGTAAAGCGAGGCGATGATGATCAGCGTTGCGCCGATCCATAAATTGCCATTGGGGATATAGTGGAACACCAGCCAGCCGGCGAGAATGTTGAGCGGCAGTTTCAAATGATCGAAAGGCTGGACATAGGATGCATCTGCCGATGAATAGGCTTTGGCGAGGAACCAATTGGCCAGGGCGGTGATGAGGCCAGCGCCAATGAGCAATATCAGCGCCAGACCGCCGGGCATGGCAAGCGTGCCTGCGCCAAAGGCAATCACCCCATTGACCGGCATGAGCAGGGCCAAAAGATAGACGGTAATTTTATCGGCGCTTTCAACCTTTGTCAGGCTTTTGGTGATGACCGAATAGACCGACCACGAAAAAGCAGCGCCTAAGGGTGCAAGCGCGTAAAGGGAGAAATCGTCCTGCCATGGAGCGAGGATTATCAGTGCGCCGATAAACCCGCCCAAGGTTGCCAGCCAGCGATGCCAACCGACTTTTTCGCCCAAGAATAAGCGCGCTTCAATGATGACAAAAAATGGTGAGGTCATGACGAGCGCAATGGCCTGCCAGATCGGCACATGGGCAAGGCCAAACACCCAGAACTGCACCCCGATAACCGCCGCCAAGACCCGAAAGCCATGAATCAGCGGGAAGCCGGTTTTCAATGGCTCCAAGCCAAAGCGCAAAAACAAAGGCAGGCTGGCGGCAACGGCAAAAGCATATTGCCAGAAGGCGGCATTGGTAGAGATGAGCCCCAGCCGCATGGTCACATATTGCATGGCGACATTGATCAGCGCGAAACAGGTGCCCGCAGCAACCATAAAGGCAGCCCCGGCAATAGCGTTTTGCGGGGTGTTTTTTGCCGGGCTGAAGGTTTTGCTGGTCGGGCCCTTATCATTGGGGGGAGTGCGGCTCATCGGTTTTGCTCTTGTTTTTGGTAGCGGCTTAAATAATCGCGGTTCAAGGCTATGGCCTGTTCGCGGCCCAAGCCTTCATGGGCGGGGATGCCCGCTTCGCGCAAATATGCGCCGCCGCCACTGGCGATCGGGTTGGGATCGTTTATGGCGTAGAACACTTTCGCGATTCCGGCGCTGATCAGGGCCTTGGAACAGGGCGGGTTTTTGCCGGTGTGGTTGCAGGGCTCCAAGGTGACAAAAGCGATGGCGCCTTTTGGGTCTTCACGGCAGGCCGCCAGTGCTTCGGCCTCGGCATGGGGCTGGCCGACGCCTTTGTGCCAGCCTTCGCCGATGATTTTGCGGTCCTTGACGATAACGCAGCCGACCATGGGATTGGGCGCGGTCCGGCCTTCGGCTTTTCTGGCAAGCGCAATGGCCCGCAGCATGAAGGTGAGGTCTTTCATTTCATTCAGCTCCACGCATTTAGTTCCATGC
>JALSJA010000006.1 GCA_026989615.1 Parvularculaceae bacterium
CCATCGGTCGGTTATGGGTTTGCTTGCAGGGCCATCCCATAGCGACTGACAATGCCGGGCGCGGGTGAACCCACGTTCACACCTACCCCCTCTTTTTTTTCGGACGTGTCATTCGCGCCCATCCCGTCTCATCCCAAACCCCGCTTCGACACCCGAAGGCGGGCGAAAAGTGCTGGGAAAACCAGCCCCTCACCCACGATTAAAACAAGCAGCCAGTTCAATATGGGCGCTAAAGCGAAATTGATCCACCAATTGCACAGCCCCCATCACAAAGCCCGCCGCATGCAGCACTTTGGCATCACGGGCAAATGTTTTCGGATTACAGGAAATATAAATCACATGGCGCATCGCGGAGGCCGCAATCTCACGAATTTGTGCCGCCGCCCCGCCCCGTGGCGGGTCCAGAATAATCGTTTCATATTTTGCCAATTCCTCTGGGCGCAATGGCTCTTGCTCCAGATTGCGCGCTTGCACCGTAAGCTGTTTCAATCGACTTCGATGATGCTTGGCCACAAAGGCCAGCGCATCCACGGCCCCGCCGGCAATCTCGACCCCATGCACCGCACGGGTCTTGGCCAAAGGCAAAGCCAATGTGCCACAACCCGCATAAAGATCGAGCGCCGGGCCGCCCCCGCAATTTTCCAGCACATAATCCTGCAATGCCATTTCCGCCTCACGGCTTGCTTGCAAAAATCCCCCCGCCGGAAAGGGCACCAAAAACCCCGCCAATGAAATCAGCGGCACTTCTTTTTGGAAAAATAGCTGCCCCTCCAGGGTTAACCGCACCACATTGCTATCAGCCAGCAAAGCCCCCAGCCCTTCGCGCTGCGCCAAAGAAAGACTGTCTTCTTCGCGGCCGACCAGATCAATATCGAGTCCATTTTCCAACAAAGTCACCAGCGCCGAAAAACGCGGCACTTCTGGGCGCGCCAAAAGATCAACCATGGACGCAATCAATTCCCGCGCCGCCAACACATCCTTATGCAGCACCACGCAATCGGGAATATCCACAATCTCATGGCGACTACGCTGGTTAAACCCGACCATTACTTTGCCCTTCACCCGCTCGGCAGAAAAGCGCGCCCGCCGCCGGGATGCCAAGGGTGAGGTCAAAACCGGCAGGAAACGAATATCCGTAAAACCGGCGCGGGCAAAAACATCTTCCAGACTTTGTTGGCGCCAAGCGGCAACTGCTTCTGCGCGCATATGCTGGGTCTGACAGCCCCCACAAGCGCCATAGTGCACACATATCGCGTCAACACGTTCCGGCGAGGCCCGCAAAACCTCCTCAACCCTGCCGCGCTGGGCATTGTGAGAAACCCGCACTTCTTCCCCCGGCAAAGCTCCGGGCACGATAATCTCCCCCCCGTCCAGCGGTGCAACGCCATCACCCTTGCTACCCAGCCGGTCAATCATCAATAGCGCTTCGCGCAAAGGCGCTTGCGCCCGCCGTTTGGGCACACGGCGGCGCAGGGAATGGGATTTGCGATTTTTCGGCTTGCCCGTCATGAATTTTATAAAGATTGAAGGCGGGCCAAAGCGGCGTCGAGATTTTCCAGCGTGGCGGAAAAATCCACCCGTCTTTGCTTTTGCTCTTCCACCACCTCTTTGGGGGCGCGTTCAACAAATTTGGCATTGGCAAGCTTGCCATCGATTTTGCCAATCTCGCCCTTGATTTTGGCAATCTCTTTCTCCAGCCGGGCTTTTTCCGCATCCAGATCAATATGGTCGGCAATCGGCAAGGCAAAACTATCCTCGCCGAGAATAATCTGCACCGAGCCCTTGGGGAACGCCCCTTCGCGAATACCATCAATCCGCGCCAGTTTTTCAATCAGGGCCTGATGGCGCGACAGTTTTTCCATGAGACCATCACGCCCCGCCCCCACAAAAAGCGGAATCCGCGCGCCCGCAGGGACATTCATTTCCGTGCGCAAAGAGCGAATTTGCGAAACGAGATCAATCACCCAATTCATTTCCGCAAAGCTTTCCTCATTGCGGTAAGAAAGCGTGGGCCATTGCCCGTGAATAAGCTTTTCCTCGCGCTCGGCCAGCTTGCTCCATAAATCCTCGGTCACAAAAGGCATGAAGGGGTGCAACATGATGAGGATTTGATCCAAACCCCAGGCCGCCGTGGCGCGGGTTTCATCACGGGCCGCCCCATTCTCGCCACCAAAAACCGGCTTGGCAAATTCCAGATACCAGTCACAATAAAGATTCCACGAGAACTTATAAATCACCGCCGCCGCATCATTAAAGCGATAGGCTTCCAAAGCCGCGTTCAGATCATCGCGGGCCTGCATCGCCCCATGAACCAGCCATTGGTTCAAAGGCAGCGACACTTTGCTTGGGTCAAAATCATCCCCATAGGAACATTCATTCATCTGGGTAAAGCGCGCGGCGTTCCATAATTTGGTGCGGAAATTGCGATAGCCCTCGACCCGCTGCTCGGACAGGCGCAAATCCCGCCCCTGCGCCGCCATGGCCGCCAAGGTAAAACGCAGACTGTCAGCCCCGTATTTTTCCACGAACTCCAGTGGGTCGATGACATTGCCCTTGGATTTGGACATTTTCTGGCCCTTTTCATCGCGCACCAGCGCATGAATATAGACCGTGTGAAACGGCACCTCTTTCATGAAATGCAGACCCATCATCATCATCCGGGCGACCCAGAAAAAGATGATATCAAAAGCGGTGGACAGAACCGAAGTCGGATAAAAACGCGCCAATTCCGGCGTCTGTTCCGGCCAACCAAGGGTCGAAAACGGCCACAGGGCGGAGGAGAACCATGTATCAAGCACGTCCTCGTCCCGGCGCAGTTCAACCTCTTTGCCATAATGTTTTTGTGCCGCCGCCTGCGCGGCATTTTCATTTTCCGCGCAAAAGATCTCCCCATCGGGCCCATACCAGACCGGTATCTGGTGGCCCCACCAAAGCTGGCGGGAAATGCACCATGGTTCGATATTGCGCATCCATTGATAATAGGTCTTGTCCCAATTGGCTGGCACAAATTTTGTCTTGCCGCTTTCCACCGCTTCGATCGCCGGCTTGGCCAAGACCTTGGCATCCACATACCATTGATCGGTCCGCAGAGGTTCAATCACCACATTGGAGCGATCGCCAAAGGGCTGCATGATTTTCTTCTCTTCAACCTTGATGAGCAAGCCCTTGGCTTCAATATCGGCAACAATCGCCTTGCGCGCCTCAAACCGGTCCAGCCCGCGATATTTTTCCGGCACATAATCCTCATGGACCATGCGCGCCTTGCTATCCATCAAATCATACATTTCAATATTATTGCGCTTGGCGACTTCATAATCGTTGAAGTCATGGGCGCCGGTAATTTTTACCGCGCCGGAACCAAAATCCGGATCCGGATAGTCATCGGTGATGATCGGGATATAGCGATCCGCCAAGGGCAAGAGGCATCTCTTGCCAACAATCGGCGCATAACGGGCATCATCCGGATGCACCGCCACGGCCCCATCGCCAAGCATGGTTTCGGGCCGTGTGGTGGCGATGGAAATATAATCCCGCGTTTCCCATTTAATCGGCTTGCCGTCTTCATCATGCTCAACGGGAAACTCATAGGTCTCGCCATTTTCCAGCGGATATTTGAAATGCCAGAAAAATCCGTCGACTTCGCGGTTCTCGACTTCGAGGTCTGAAATCGCGGTTTCAAATTTCGGGTCCCAATTGACAAGGCGCTTATCGCGATAGATGAGGCCCTCTTTGTAAAGCGCCACAAAAACCTTGCGCACCGCTTTGGACAGCCCCTCATCCATGGTGAACCGCTCGCGGGACCAATCACAAGACGCCCCGAGGCGACGCAATTGGCTTGTAATCGTGCCGCCGGATTCTTCTTTCCACGCCCAGACTTTTTTCAAAAATTCTTCGCGGCCCATTTCGCGGCGCCCCGGTTCCTGACGCTCCATCATTTGCCGCTCAACCACCATTTGCGTGGCAATCCCCGCATGGTCCGTGCCCACCTGCCACAACACATTCTTGCCGCGCATGCGCTCAAAGCGAACCAGAATATCCTGCAAAGTGTTGTTCAGGGCATGGCCCATATGCAAGGAGCCGGTGACATTGGGTGGCGGAATGACAATGCAATAATTATCCGCACCCGACCTGTCTCCGGCCTTGAAATAGCCGCCCTCTTCCCAGTCAGCGTAAATTTCCCCCTCGCGGGTGGCAAAATCAAAGTTTTTATCAATCATGCTTCTTCTCAAATCCCATCAACCCTGCCCCCTCGGCGTTCTGACATAAGAGGCTTATAACGATTTTTCCGGCCCTTGCGAAAGCTAAAAAACAAAAGAGCCGACCCGCTAACCGGGTCGGCTCCTTAAAAACGAACAAGAGACGAAAGGTCAGCGACGGCGCGACAGGCGGCGCACTTCCTCTTCTACTTTCTCTTCAACAATCCGCGGCAGATTCTGGTCCAGCCATTGCACCAATAAAGGTTGCAGCATGGTCTGCACCATATCTTCCAGCGTTTTGCCACCATCATCGGTAATCCGGATATTTTCCGCCAATGCCTCAAAAGCAGAGGATGCCGCTTCGGAGGCTTTTGCACTGATATGAACAGGCTGTCCGCCATCAATTTCTGACACGGGCTCGGCAATGGGTGTTGCGGTCCGGGCCTGAACGGCTTCTGCCACCATCGAGGCCGCTTTCGGCGCTGTCATTTTGCTGGCCTTGGTCGTTTGGGCTTTCGCTTTGGGCGTCTCGAAATCATCAAGCGCCTCATCCACAGCCTCTTCTTCGGCAACCGCTTCAGAGGCTGTCTCGGAAACTTCTGGCGCAGCGGTCTCGGCCACCGGCGCCTCTACAACATCTTCCGGGGCAAAATCTTCCACAGAATCCGTAATTTCAGCCTTGCCATCATCCTCAACCACACCCGTTTCAGTACCGGTTTGCGTGTCGGCTACGGCCTCGGTAACGGGCTTTTTGCGCAAAGAGGGCTTTTTCGGCTTTTTCTCTTCCGCCTTCTTGTCCATGGTCTCGACCTGTTCCTTTGGTGTTAATTCCAAAGTTTCCAGCTTGTCTTTGACAGGCGTGCGCTCTTTTGGCGCATCATCTTCTTCTGCGATGATCCGGCGAATGGACGCCAAAATCTCGTCCATGCTTGGTTCTGCTTGTGGATTACCCATAATTCTGATCCCAAAAAGCCCTATTGGCTGTTGCTTTGCGGCCGTTAAATGCCTTGTTTATTGTGTTTATTACTTGTTCCGTCTCGTTTTCTCGCATGTTTGCCCGCCAAAACCGGCTTAGCCACAAATCCTCAATAGCTTACCAATAAAGATGCCCTACCGATAAAGCCGGACCTGCTGGGCCAAAACCGGCCAAACACGCTTCTGAGTTGTGAATCATCATTTGCTTCGCCGTTCCAATCAACCCTTATTTTCCAAGACCTTGTCGGATTTTTGGCGATTGCCCCCGGCGCTGCGAGGCGAACAGGCCATTCGCCCACAAATCTTCCCCGCTGAAGTCTTTAGGCCACACTAGAACCTGTTCGGTTTTGATGCCAATCAAAACCGAAAAGGCCCTAGAAAACGAAGGCGGGTTCCTTTTGAAAACCGGGTAAAATACCCGCCGGACTGGCCTCGAACAGTGCCACATGCCCGAAATTATCGCCATTTCGCGTGATTAGAACCGCCTGCCCAATGGGATCACGCTTGATGATCGTCACCAGCCGCCCGCCATCTTTCAACTGCGCCAGCAATTCATCGGGAACAAATTCCACCCCATGGGCAATGACAATCACATCAAAAGGGCCTTGCTCGGGCTTGCCTTTCGCCAGCACCCCCTCGACAACCACCTCATTATCGCGCTGATCCTCGCCGAGATTCTTTTCAGCCTCGGCAACGACATCCGGATTATCTTCCAGCGCCACCACCATGCCGGCAATATGGGACAGAATCGAGGTCGAATAGCCATAGCCACAGCCAATATCCAGCACCAGATCCTGATCGGATATTCCGGCGGCGTGAATGAGCTTGGAAAAATCTCTCGCCTTCAGCAGCCAGCGCCCCTCAAAAAGCGGAATATCCATTTCCATATAGGCACGCGGTTTTTGCGCCTCGGGCACAAACCGCTCCCGTGCCGTAATTTCCAGCGCTTTCAGCAATCTCAAATCGGTCACATCATTGGGGCGGACCTGACTATCAACCATATGTTTGCGAGCAGCAGCGAAATCCATGCGTATTATTCCTGAAATTATGAGCCTTGGTTGTGCTAGGGTTTCCCTAACCGTTTCGCAAGGCCAGCACAATAGAGCCAGAGCCTATTTTATACCCTTTATCCCCCTGCTCCCGATAGCGCTTAAAATTTGCAAAACCCCTTTGACGCCAGCCAAGGGGCAAGCTATGACCCTTCGCTCACACCACTTCTTTTTCTCGCCATCCATCGGCAGAAAAAGTTTCCAGAGGCCACGTGGCGGAGTGGTGACGCAGCGGCCTGCAAAGCCGTGTACGCCGGTTCGATTCCGGCCGTGGCCTCCAGTTTCGGCTTTTAACCATATCGATTCTCGATAAATTTCGCGCCTCGTGCCCTAAAAGCCACAACCTCTCATAACCCTTTGTTTTTCTGTCATTTTGATATGGACCAGTTCGCAATATTTTGCCCTAAGCTTTTGTAATTTTGAGAAATTTTACGTTTTTGCCCTAACCTTGACGGGAATTTAGCAAGAAGCGGCTTGTCACATTGAATAACCCTGCTAATGCTTGGGTCATCCGCAATCAGCGGAGAAAAGAGGCTCGGCCTCATTCTCGCAAAGGTCTGATGCCGGATAGGGGTCGCAAAAAATTGGAGCGAGCCGGTCTTTCCACCGGTTCTTCGCGGGATGTCCACACAGGCTGTGGACCGATGGCGTCGAATTGTCGGGAAAGCACTATCGGGTGTTTAGGGTGAGAATTGTGGGAATGACCAACCATTCCAAAATTGCGTATGGGCATGTGCGCTGTTCAGACAGAACCGCGCCAAAATGGCGCGTGGGCAAAATAGCGCCAGAATG
>JALSJA010000007.1 GCA_026989615.1 Parvularculaceae bacterium
CTACGTGACGGTCCTTAAAGACCAAGGGTGGATACAAACCTTGCCCGCCAACCTCAAAATACCACAAACCCAACAGACAAGGGTGCATTAGCCGCAAGGCGTAATGCACCAGAAAGACCTGTCGGTACCCGTTGTTATCTTCCATGTGCGGGTGCAAAAATCTTTCCACATTTTCTGACCCATGGTTTCGTGCTTCCCTATAACCACCCCTGTTGGTTGATGGTGCTTTTGGTGCATTACGCCTTGCGGCTAATGCACCCTACGATTCGGTGCCCTTTCCCCCATTGCCCCAAAGCCCATAATACGGCAAACTCCTGCTCATGGAATTTGATTACAAGCCCATTATCATCGGATTGTTTGTCTGCTTTGGCGTCATGGAGGTGCTGACCGGGCGGTTTGTCGAGAAGGGTAAAATCCGCCGCGATGATGTCTGGATCGAGGCGATTGGGACCGGGGTTTTTATTCTTATCGCCTCGCCTTTGATTTTCTACGGGGTCCCCGTCATCGTCGATTATTTCTTCCCCAATTCTGAAGGGGCGTGGGGGGATTGGCCGTGGTATGTGATGCTGGCCGTTTTGCTGGTGGGGGATGAGCTGGTGCATTATTGGTGGCATCGCCTGTGCCATGAAATTCCCTGGCTTTATAACTGGCATCGCTCCCATCATTCCTGCGAATATATGTCGGTGCGGTTGGCCTATCGCAATAATATCTTTTTCTTCTTCTTGATGCCGAGCCTGTGGGTTTCGGCGGCGCTTTTGCATCTGGGCTTTGGGCCGGTCTATGCGCCCTATGTGACGGTGAAAATGGCGGTCAATTTCGGCTCCCATTGCCCCTTGCGCTGGGACACATGGTTTTACAAACAAAAATGGTTGTCGCCGGTGGTCTGGGTGTTCGAGCGGATCATCACCACGCCGGCGGCCCATGCGGCCCATCATGGCAAGCATAAATCAGACGGCACCACCAATTATAAGGGCAATTATGCCAATCTGTTCTTTTTCTGGGATGTGCTGTTCGGTACCGCCAAATTGGCGCGCCGGGCGCCCAAGGAGTTCGGCCTCGAGAATATCGAGCCGAAAAGCTGGAAGCATGAGATGTTCTGGCCGCTCTGGGATGATGACCGCCAGCGCCGCAAAGATTAGGGTCAGGCGCCGATAAGTGGGAATCTGGCCCTGAAAGGGGCTGAAATTTCCTGTTTTTGGCGGCTTTTGCCCGATTTTTTTAACTATAAATTCGCCACTGGCCCCTATGGTGTTTTTCGGGCAAAGCGCTCTATTATAACATTAGCCCCTAGAACCCTGCAGGTAGTTTCATGCTTTCGACACTTTTTGGAATGCTCTCCGCCGATATGGCGATTGATCTCGGCACCGCCAATACGCTGGTCTATGTGAAGGGCCGTGGCATTGTTCTGAACGAGCCATCGGTGGTGGCGATTGAAAATCGCGGCGGGCGTAAAATCGTGCGTGCGGTGGGTAATGACGCCAAGGAAATGCTCGGCCGCACGCCGGGGGAGATTCAGGCGATCCGGCCCATGCGCGATGGGGTGATTGCCGATTTTGAGGTCGCCGAGGCGATGATCAAGCATTTTATCCGCAAAGTGCATAATCGGCGCTCTTTTGCCAGCCCGCGCATTGTCGTCTGTGTCCCGTCCGGGGCGACAGCGGTGGAGCGGCGGGCCATTCAGGAATCGGCCCTGTCTGCGGGGGCGCGTAAAGTTGATCTGATTGAAGAGCCCATGGCCGCCGCGATTGGCGCCAATCTGCCGGTCAATGAAGCCACCGGTTCGATGATCGTCGATATTGGCGGTGGCACCACGGAAGTGGCGGTTATCTCCCTTGGGGGTATTGTCTATTCGCGCTCGGTGCGGGTCGGTGGCGACAAGATGGACGAGTCGATTATTTCCTATATTCGCCGCGAGCATAATCTGCTGATCGGTGAGGCTTCGGCCGAGCGGATTAAAAAGGAAGTAGGGGCGGCGACGATTGGCGATGGAGATGGCGAAATTATCATCCATATCAAGGGGCGCGATCTGATGCATGGGGTACCCAAAGAGGTGCGTATCACCCAGGCGCAGATTGTCACGGCGCTCAACGAGCCCGTATCACAAATCATTGAAGCGGTGCGGGTGGCACTGGAGGCGACGCCGCCAGAGCTGGCCGCCGATATTGTCGATACCGGGATCATGCTGACCGGGGGTGGGGCATTATTGAACAATCTTGACAAAATCCTGCGCGACGAAACCGGATTGCCGGTCTCCATTGCTGATGATCCCTTGTCCTGTGTGGCCCTTGGCACTGGCGCAGCCCTTGAAAATGACCGTTCCATGCGTCGGGTCTTGTCGACAGCCATGTAACAGGCGTAGCTTCAGGATTCCTGCGAAGGGCTTTCGGGTCCGGGTTCGCGCATTTTGCATATCGGAGTGTTTCAATGGAAATCCTCGGCCAGTTCCGCCGGGAAGGATTGGGCAGGCGGGAGAACCGCCGTTTAGGGCTCATCTTTCTTATGGCCCTGTCTTTTTCCATGGTGTTGTTCAGCCTGTTCGGGGCGCGGGCTTCTGTGTTTGAAAAAGCGCGTGAAGCCCTGCTGGATATTTCCGAACCGGTTTTAAGCGTGCTGGGCTCTCCGATCCGCTGGGTCGATGCCCGCTTTGGCGATCTGTCCGATTATTTCAATGTGCTTGATGAAAATAAAAGGCTGCGCGAGGAAAATAGCGAATTGCGCGCCTGGATGCATGAGGCGATTACCCTGCAGCGCCAGCTTGATTATTTTCGCGGTGTGTTAGGGGTCGAATTGCCGGAGCCTGCCGATTATGTGGATGCTTTGGTCATTGGTGAAGTGGATACGCCGTTTCAGCGTTCGATGATTTTGAATGCCGGAGCGCGCCAAGGCGTCGAGAACGGTTTTGCAGTGGTGCAGGATGCGGGCATGGTCGGCCATGTGGTGACCACCGGAAAATCAGCCTCGCGGATATTATTGCTCACCGATCCGTCAAGCCGCACCCCGGTCGTGGTGGAAGGGGCGGAACTGGAAGCCATTCTGGTCGGGCGCTCCCGTGGCCAGCCGGCGCTGACATTTTTTGCCATTCGTGACCCTGAAGGACTTGAAGCCGGGCAAAGAGTTGTGACCTCCGGTGCCGGCGGTGTGTTGCCGCGGGGTATTCCCATTGGTGAAATAGCCGATATTTCCGATGACGGGGTGCGGGTCAAACTATTTGCCAATTATGCGGGCACGGATTTTGTCCGGGTTGTCAAATATCGCTTCCAGCCTGATTTGACGCAGGTTGAGAATAATGGGGCTGATGGAACGCCATCGGCAGGGCCATCAGCCGATGAGGGCGGCAATGAATGAGACCGTCCAAGACCGGCGCTGGCTGGCGCTGACCCCGACGCTGATGGCGATTGCCGGAGTTGTTTTATTGCTCCTGCCCTTGCGTCTGTTTGGCGGATTTGTGCCAACGCCGATTATACCTTTGGCGGTGATTTTCTTTTGGTCGCTTTATGAACCGGATTTCATTCCCTATCCGATTGTGTTTCTAATCGGTCTTTTGCAGGATTTCCTGACCGGCGGCACGGTTGGTGTCTGGGCTTCCGTTTATCTGTTTTCCCAATGGTTAATCCTGCAACAGCGCAAATATTTTCTCGGCCGCGAGCAGCATGTAGTGTGGCTTGGCTTTTCCATTATTGTTGCGGTCATATCGGTGATTATCTGGCTGGAGCAAAGCCTGCTTACCCGTACGCTTTTGCCCTATATGGCGTCCCTATGGCAATGGGTGGTGACGATTGCCATTTATCCCCTATTGTCGATAGCCTTCTCCTTTCTCCATAAACGCGCTATCATGGAGGAGGAGTAGGTCCCATGCGTCTAGAGCCTTTCGATACCCAGCGTCATATGGTGTTCTCCCGCCGCGCCACTGTGTTCGGGGGCGGGGCCAGCCTGTTGTTTTTGGGGCTGGGGGCGCGGCTCTATCAATTACAAATCAATGACCATGACAATTACCAGGCGCTGGCCGAGGATAATCGTTTCAACCAGAAAATCATTATGCCCCTGCGCGGGGAGATTTTTGATCGCTTTGGCAAGGCGGTTGCCACCAGTCGCCAGAATTTTCAGGTATTGATGGTGCCGGAAGATGCCGGAGATGTGGAACGGGTTTTGCGCGAAGTTGCCGATGTTTTGGGGCTGGATCAAAAAGAACTGGCGCGCATTCGCAAAGAAGCGGCGCGCCAGCGCAGTTTTACACCAGTATCGATTGCCGACAATATATCCTGGGATCAATTTGCCCGCATTAATTTTCTCGCCCCGCGCCTGCCGGGCCTGCGCTCGGAAGTGGCGGCCACCCGTGACTATCCGCTGGCGGATTCAGGGGCCTTTGTGGTTGGTTATGTGGGGGCGCCCAATGAGCGCGATCTTGAGCAGGCAACAAGCGACGAAACAAAATTATTATTGCGCCAGCCGGGTTTTCGCATTGGACGGGCCGGTATCGAGCGCCGGTTTGATGAAAAATTACGCGGTGAGGCGGGGTCGGTTACGGTGCAGATCAATGCCCATGGGCGGGTGATTGAGGAATATCCAAATCTGGCCGATCAGCCCGTGCAGGGCCAGCCCATTGGCCTGACCATAGATGCGGAATTGCAAGAACAGGTGAGCAAGATTCTTGCCGCCACCAATGATGATGCCAATCGCAATACCGACCATCACGAAATGAGTGCCAGCGCCGTGGTTATGGATGTCCATAATGGCGATATTCTGGTCTATGCCTCGGTGCCGGCCTTTGATCCCAATGAGTTTAATGTCGGCATCAGGCAAGCGCGCTGGAAGGAATTAAACGAGAGCGAATTGAAGCCCTTGTTGAACAAGCCGATTGGCGGCGCTTATCCGCCCGGCTCCACCTTCAAGCTGATAACCGCCATTGCCGCGCAGGAAGCGGGGATTGAGCCCGCCCATAAAGTCACCTGTCGTGGTTCGCTCTGGTATGGGGGGGTCGAGTTCAATTGCTGGAAGAAAGAAGGCCATGGCCGATTGGATATGCGCGGGGCGATCAAGCAATCCTGTGACGTATATTTCTGGGATTTGGCGCAGCGCATTGATATAGACAAGCTGGCGGAGGTTGCGCGGCGCTTTGGTCTTGGTACCATTCACGATATTGGCCTTGGCGGACAGGTTGCGGGTACGGTACCGAGCCGCGAATGGAAGAAGAAATATTATCGCTCCAATCCGGCGCAGCAGACATGGTTTCCCGGTGAAACCTTGTCCGTGGCCATCGGGCAGGGGGCGCTGACCACGACCCCCTTGCAATTGGCGGTAATGACTTCGCGGCTGGCCACTGGCCGGGAAGTGCATCCGCGATTGGTGCGCTATCTGGATGGGGCAAGCCAGCCTGTCCCGAATTTTGCGCCCCTGCCAATGGATTTGCAGGAATTGGATGTGGTCCGCTCCGGCATGGATGCGGTGGTCAATGAATGGGGCACGGCGGCGCGTTCGCGGCTTGAAAATCCCGAATGGCGCATGGCCGGCAAGACCGGTACCAGCCAGGTCCGCTCGCTGCAATATGATCCCGTCACCGGACGGCGGCTGAAAAATTATGAACTGCCATGGAAAGAGCGCGACCATGCCCTGTTTGTCAGCTATGCGCCTTATGAAAATCCCCGTTACGCTTGTGCTGTTGTGGTCGAGCATGGTTCATCGGGCTCCGGCACGGCTGGTCCAAAGGCGCGCGACATCATGCGCGCGGTGCTGACCAAGGACCCGGCGAAAATCGCCACCTATGTCCCCAAGCCGGGAGATTTCAAAACCGTTTTGGACAAGCGCCAGAGGCGGGAGGGTTAGGCCATGAGTATTATATTACCGGATCGTCGGTATGGTCTTGGTCTGCTGGATGCGTGGCGGGAGATCAACTGGCCTTTGATCATGCTGCTGAGCTTGATCGCCGGAGCCGGGGTGGCAACGCTTTATTCCGTGGCGGGCGGGTCATGGTCGCCTTGGGCGGCCAATCATATTCTTCGCTATGTGATTGCCTTGATGGCTTTGTTTGTTTGCGGTTTTGTGCCTTTGCGCTATTGGCTGGCGCTGGCCTATCCGGCCTATTTTTTCGTATTGTTTCTATTGCTGCTGGTGCCTTTCATTGGCGAGGTCTCTATGGGCGCGCAGCGCTGGATTACGCTTGGCGCAGTGCGGGTGCAGCCTTCGGAATTGATGAAAGTCGCGCTGATATTGGCGCTGGCGCGCTATTATCACGGGCTTGAGTTCAAACGGGTTTCCAATCCTATCTTTCTGGTGCCGCCCTTATTGCTCATCGCTATGCCGGTAGTGCTGATCTTCAAACAGCCGGATCTTGGCACCGCGCTGATGGTGGCGGCGTCGGGATTTGCCGTCATTCTGCTTGCGGGGCTTAGCTGGCGGGTGACCATTGTCGGGGTGATTGCCGCTTTTGTCGGTGCGGTGACGGCTATCAAGATGGGGCTTTTGAAAGCCTATCAGATCAAACGCCTGACCGCCTTTATGGACCCGGACTCCGATCCCCTCGGTTCCGGCTATCATTTGACCCAATCGAAGATCGCGCTTGGGTCGGGCGGTCTTGCGGGCAAGGGCTTTATGGAGGGCACCCAAAGCCAGTTGCAATTTTTGCCGGAAAAACATACGGACTTTATCTTCACGATTTTCGGCGAAGAGTTCGGCTTTATCGGGGCGATGGTATTGCTGGCGCTTTATTTTGCGGTGTTTATTACCGCCGCCAATATCGCCATGCAGGCAAAATCCCATTTTGGCCGATTACTGGCCATGGGGCTGGCGGTCTCGTTCATTCTTTATGTTCTGATCAATACCGGCATGGTGATGGGGCTTGCGCCCGTGGTCGGGGTGCCTTTGCCATTGGTCTCTTACGGGGGCACGGTGATGCTGACGGTGATGATCAGTTTTGGTCTGGTCATGAGCACATGGATCAATCGCGATCAGGATACTTTGCGCACAGCGAGCACGGTGAGTAGTCTTTAATTTGCTCGCGGGTGTTCTCCCGGACAT
>JALSJA010000008.1 GCA_026989615.1 Parvularculaceae bacterium
TGGTCTTGCAAGGATGCGTTGGTCCCCCGCTGCCATCCTGATTGAACTCTATACCAAAAAGGGCCATCAAGTTAACCCTTCTGAAGTGTCCAATGCCAAAATAATGCCAAGTAACAAGGTTTTTTTGTGATGTTGACGTGTTTTTGGTTAACAGCAGCGATAAATTCAACACCCGGGATCGGCCCAAGCGGGTTTTTCGCGCTGCTATAGGGGCAAACCGCGCTCCAGCGCATAAGTCAATATGCTCGGGCGCAAGGAAACCTTTGCCAATTCTATTTTAGGCGCCAGCCAGGATGAGAAATCCTTGACATCCATGGCCCGGATTAACCGCTTGACCGGACCGATTGCAGGCGCCGGAACCGAAAGCCGGGTGATGCCAATCCCGATAAGAGACATTGCCATAAGCGGATCGCCGGCCTGCTCGCCACAATAGCCAAGCGGTATTTCGGCGCGCTCGGCTTTGGTTTGAATCATCCGTAAAAAATCGAGATAGGACGGATGCAGAAAATCATAACGATTGGACAGCCGCGCTGATTCACGGTCTGCCGCAAAAAAGAATTGCGCCATATCATTGCCACCAATGGACAGAAAATCCACATGGCGGGCAATTTCTTCGGTACGCCAGGCCGAGGCCGGGGTTTCGATCATCACCCCGATGCTGATTTTTTCCGGCAGCAAACGATCATTTTTGCGACGGCGCTCAATTTCCTTATCGATAATTTCCCGCGCACGAACCACCTCGTCTTCGGTGGTGACAAAGGGCAACAAAATATAAAGATGCTGCCCCGCCGCCGCCGCAAGTAGCGCCCGTAATTGCGGCCGCATCAGCCCTTCGCGATCAATCGTCATGCGCACACCGCGCCAGCCCATGGCCGGATTGGCCTCGCGTTCCATTTCCATATAGTCGGCAGCTTTGTCACTGCCCAAATCCGTGGTCCGGAAAACCACCGGCTTGCCATTGGCCTGCTCAAGCGCTTTGCGATAAATCGCTTCCTGCTCTGCCGAAGTCGGCAGATTATTACCAATCAAAAACTGCAATTCGGTGCGGAACAGACCAACCCCCACCGCACCGGTTTTTTCCAGATGCGGCAAATCGACCAACAAACCGGCATTCATCATCAGTTCGGCCTCGACCCCGTCACGGGACACGCAAGGCAGGTCTTTTTCGGCGTCATATTCCGCTTGCTCTTCGGACAGGAAGATGCGCTTTGATTCGAAGATCGCAATGGTTTCTTCCTGCGGGCGCAAATGCACCTCGCCGGTTTGACCATCGACGATAATTTTGTCACCACTTTGCGCCAGATCGATCGCTTGCGGCAGCCCCCCAACCATGGGCAGACCAAGGCCACGGGCAACAATCGCCAAATGGGAATTATCGGATCCTTCCCCAAGCACAATCGCTTTTAATTTTTGCCGATCAAGCTCCAGTAATTCCGCCGGCCCGAGGCTATCGGCCAGCAAGACCGCATTATCCGGCAGCTTCAATGGCTCCCCATTATCCTGCCCGGTCAACACCCTTTGCAGGCGGCGGGTCAAATCATCCAGATCATGCAGGCGCTCGCGCAGATAGGGGTCGCTCACCTGTCGCATACGCTTGCGGTTTTCTTCATGCACCTGCTCGACCGCCGATTCAGCAGTCAACCCGGACAGCACCGCATCTTCCAGCCGCCGCCGCCACCCCTTGTCATAGGCAAACAGGCGATAGACTTCGAGAACCTCGCGGGACATGCCGGATAATTCGGCATTTTTGGCAATCAGCACATCAATATTTTTTTGCAGCCGACCAAGCCCTTCTTTCAGGCGCTCGACCTCTTTGGGCACGCTATCGGCAAATGTCTTATGGGCGGGCGGCGGCGGGTCATGGCGCACCGCCGTGCCGATGACAACACCGGCCACCACCGGCGTGCCTTTGAACTGCTCCGGGCGCAGCAATATCTGCTGCATTTCCACGGCGTCTTCTTCATCCAGCAATTCTCCATAGGCCACCACTTCGGCCAAAATCATTGCCACCGATTGCGCCGCCTCGACCTCTTCTTCAAGATAGCGGCGCTCGGACTTATTCTGAATGACAAGCACACCCAGCACTTTACCGGTGCGCAAAATAGGCACCCCCAAAAAGGCATTCAGTTTTTCTTCGCCAACTTCCGAGCGAAAAGAAAAATCTGCATGCTCCGCAGCGCGCGGAAGATTGAGCGGCACACTGCTGCGCGCCACCTTGCCCACAAGCCCCTCATTCCAGTCCAGCTTGGTCTTATGCACCGCTTGCGCTTTCAGGCCCACGGTAGAAAATAATTCCAGCCGATCATCAGCCCGCCGCAAATAGATGGAACAGACATCGGCGACCATGGTATAGGCGATGGCTTTGGTAATCTCATCGAGCTTTTCCTGCGCCGAAAGACTTTCCGCCATAATTTCCCGCAAGCGCTTCAGCAGCACCCGCGGTGAAGAATGTTTGCCCGGCAGATAGGGGCTTGGAGGGGGGTGACGATGGGGCATTGCTGATCATCTCCCCTCTTCTGGTGATGGCGATTGGTCAAGCGCATAGGCGCTGTGCAAAGCCTGCACGGCCAGTGTTGTATATTGCGCTTCGATCAAAACTGAAATTTTAATTTCCGATGTGGTGATATTGTATATTTTGATATTCTCGTCGGCCAAAGTTTGAAACATGGTCGCCGCAACCCCGGCATGGCTTTTCATGCCGATGCCGATAACCGAAACTTTGGTCACCGAACGGTCCGCATGTAATTCGTCATAGCCGATTTCTGCACTCAGATGGGCCAGCACCTCTTGCGCCCGGGCCAGATCGGCTTCGGACAAGGAAAAGGATATATTGGCCGCACCGGGTGCCCGTGACGGGGCCTGCACGATCATGTCGATATTGATATTTTCCCGCGCCAGCGCCTTGAACATCAGCGCGGTGCGCGCCGGTTCATCGGGAACCCCAAGGGTAGAAATACGCGCAGCGGCAAAATCTGCGGTAACGCCATTGATTACCTGACGCTCCAAGGCCTGTTCTTCGCCGATAATTTTCGTACCGGGATTATCCCCTTGCGGTGCCATCATACTCGACAATACCCGCACCGGTACCTCGCTATTCATGGCCAAACCCACCGACCGGGTCTGCAACACTTTGGCCCCCATGGAAGCAAGCTCCAGCATTTCTTCATAGCATAATTGGTCAATGCGTCTGGCTTGCGGCACCATGCGCGGATCTGTGGTGTAAACGCCGTCAACATCCGTATAAATATCACAGCGTCCGGCACCAAGAGCCGCGGCGATGGCAACAGCGCTTAAGTCCGAACCACCGCGTCCCAAAGTGGTAATCGCCCCTTCGTCACTGACCCCCTGATAACCGGCAATAATGGCAATCTCGCCGCCATCAATCGCCTGCCCCAGGGGGTTTTCCGGAATACGCAAAATCCGCGCACAAGCGTGATCGCCACTGGTCAGGATTGGCACCTGCCAACCCTGCCATGCCCGGGCATCAAAGCCCATCCGCCGCAATATAAGCGCCATTAACCCGGAAGAGATTTGCTCTCCGGCCGCCATCACCGGATCATAATCGCGGCGGCCATTTCGGCTATCGTCCAATAGCCCCGCTTTGCAGGCCAGCCCATCGAGCCGGTCGGTCTCTCCGGCCATGGCCGAAACCACCACCGCCAGCGCCATACCGCGCTTGGCTTCAGCCGCAATTAGCCCCGCTGCCCGCTCCATGGCGGTAATATCGGCCAGAGAAGTGCCACCAAATTTCATCACCAGCCGCCTCTTGCCGGGACTTTTGCTGGTTTTTGGCTGATCTGGCTGTTTTTGAATATCCATCATGGTATTTCTGGGTAAAATAGGCGGCAAACCATAGCATATAGTGATGCGCCTGACTTACGGTGCCTTTGCCCCCCTTGCAAGTTTTTGGGCAGCAGGGTTTGATGCGGCCAGGCCTGTTATAACAAAAAATGAGACCTTTATCCCCGTGACCACGTCCATTGACCCTTCTGAAGTTGAGAAATTCTCCAAGATTGCCGCCGAATGGTGGGATCCCAAAGGAAAATTTCGCCCCTTGCACAAATTTAACCCGGTGCGCCTTGCCTTTATCCGCGACCGGATTTGCGAGCAATTCGGGCGGGAGAGCCACCAACGGAACAGTCTCGCGGGGCTGCGCATTCTTGATGTTGGTTGCGGCGGCGGGCTGGTAAGCGAACCCATGGCGCGAATGGGGGCGGCGATGACCTCGATTGACGCATCGGAACGCAATATCAAAACCGCCCTCACCCATGCAAAACAATCCGGCCTTGAGATTGATTATCGCCATAGCACGATCGAGGATCTGGTTGCACAAAAAGAGCCGCCCTTTGATGTTGTCTTGAATCTGGAAGTGGTCGAGCATGTGGCCAATGTCGAACAGTTTTTGGAAGATTCTGCCGTGCTGGTGCGCCCCGGCGGGCTGATGATTTTGGCAACCATCAATAAAACCGTAAAAGCCTTGCTGACGGCAAAAATCACTGCCGAATATATTTTACGCTGGCTGCCCCCCGGCACCCATGACCCCAGCAAATTTGTTACCCCTGACACTGCCAGCGCGCCGATGAAACGCGCCGGCCTCGATGTCGATCCGCCCTATGGGGTCAGCTATAATCCCCTCAGCGATCAATGGCGCATTGGCAGCGACGCGTCGGTCAATTACATGCTCGTCGCCAGACGTCCTGCTGCTAATTAAAATTCTCAAAATCAGGAAACACCATCCATGAGTTTTCGCTTTCCCCGCATCACTGTTTCATTTCTTTTTCTCGCAATCTTGCTGCCCTTGCTGGGGGCCTGCGCAAGCATAAACCAGCCCGAAGCAAAACCCGCACCGGTCATAGATCTTGCTGCCGATATTGATATTGACGAAATTGCCGAACGATATGTGCGCGTCGCGCTGGCCTTTGGCGAAATCGACAAGCATTATGTGGATGCCTATACCGGCCCCAAAGAATGGCGCGAAGAGGCCCTCGCCGCCAATATGGGTCTGGAAGATATGTATGCCGAAGCAGTCTCGGTTTTGGCCAGTCTTGAACTGGCCATTCCGGCCAAAGGCGAAGAAGCGCGCCTGCGACAATTACAGCGCAATGTCACCGCACTGATTGGCCGCATGCGCATGGCCCGGGGCGAACACCTCAGCTTTAATGAGGAAGCGGCAATTTTATACGACGCCATTGTGCCGTCCTATGATGTGGCCGAATTTGATGCGGCCTTGGAAAAACTGGATGCATTATTGCCGGGCACAGGCGATCTGGGCACACGCCTTGAGACCATGCGCGCGCAGCTTTATGTCCCCAAAGACAAAATCCCCGCCGTGATGAAAGCGGCGATTGAGGAATGTCGCGCCCGCACGCAAATGCATTATGGTTTACCCGAAGGTGAAAAGTTCAATCTGGAATTTGTCACGGACAAACCCTGGTCGGCCTATAACTGGTATCAAGGGGCCTATCACTCCTTGATTGAGGTTAATCTCGACCAGCCTTTTCTCATCACCCGCGCTCTCGATCTTGGCTGCCATGAAGGCTATCCCGGCCATCATGTCTGGAATCTTTATGTGGAAAGCGAATTTATCCGTAAAAATGGCTGGCTCGAATATCAGCTATTCCCGCTATTTGCCCCCGGCGCGCTATTTGCAGAAGGCTCGGCCAATTACGGTATAGAACTGGCCTTTCCGGGCGATAGCCGTTTGCAATTCGAGCAGGATGTTCTCTATCCGATTGCCGGCATTGATCCGGCGGCAGGCATATTGAATGAAGACATTACCAAAGCCTATGGCGATTTGCGTTTCTCCCGCATCCATATTGCCCGGGCGTTTCTGGATGGCGAGATTGATCGCGAACAGGCGATTGCCATGATTATGAAATATTCCATAACCAGCCGCACCCGCGCCGAGCAATCGCTTTCTTTCATCGAAACCTATCGTGCCTATATCATCAATTATTCTTTGGGGCTGGACCTTGTGCGCAATTATATCACCGCGCGTTCTGAAAATAATGAAGAAGCATGGCGAGTGTTTGAGGATCTATTGCTGACACCAACTTCCGCCAGCGATTTGAAATAAGCGACTCGCTGGTAAGCCCTCGCGCAATGATTCAGTTCAACTTCTCGCGCTTGACGATTGTGCCGGGCAGCGGGGCAATCTCGACCCCTTCCTCGACCAGTTCCTTGCATTCTTTTAGGCTGGCCGCACCATAAATTGCCCGGCGTTCGCTTTCACCATAATGGATTTTGCGGGCTTCTTCCGGAAACCGCTCGCCGACATTTTCAAAATTGCGCTCCACATAATCGCGCATGGCTTTGAAGGGGTTGGGAGATTTTTCCTGTGCGGGGGATTTTCTTACGCCGGACAAGGCCGGGGCCATCAGTGCTTTTTCAATTTCCCCACACCCGCAAACCGGGCAGGACAATAGCCCCTCCCGCTCCTGACGGTCATAGTCCTCACTATCGCCAAACCAGCCCTCGAACTCATGGGCCATACTGCACTGTAACTGATATTTTATCATCGGCTCACTATGTGGGGTTTTGATGCGGGTTTCAAGCTCTGCTGGCACGCAGCTTTTATCCGATCCTGTCCGGATAGGACAGGGAGGGAATTTGCTGGCGGGTCTCATGGACGGTTTTCAGATCGATTTCGGCAAGACAAAAACCCGGCTCGTCATCATCGAGATGGGCCAACACCTCGCCCCATGGGCTGACAATCATCGAATGACCATAGGTGGTGCGACCATCTTCATGCGCGCCCCCCTGCGCCGGTGCGATGACATAGGCACCGGTTTCTATGGCCCTTGCCCGCAATAATATTTCCCAATGGGCCTTGCCCGTGGGCACGGTAAAAGCCGATGGCACACAGAAGATTTCTGCCCCCGCTCTGGCAAGCTTGCGATAAAGCCGGGCAAAACGCAGATCATAGCAGATGGAAAGCCCGATCATGCCAAGCTCTGTTTCCACACAAACCGTTTCTTGCCCCGGCTGA
>JALSJA010000009.1 GCA_026989615.1 Parvularculaceae bacterium
GGCGGCGGGCTTTGCGGCGGTGATTATTCACCTGTTGCGACTGCGCCATTATCACACGCGCCGGATATTGAATGATGCCATGGTCTGGGTGCTGCATCTGGGCTATCTCTGGGTGATTATGGGCTTGTGGTTTATGGGGCTGGCGGCGCTTGGGCTTGTTGCATTTTCGCTGGCGCTGCATGCGTTTACCGTGGGGGCGATTGGCACCATGACATTGGGGATGATGTGCCGGGTGTCGCTCGGCCATACAGGGCGCGAGCTGAAGGCCGGTTGGGCAACGGTTCTTGGCTTTGTTTTTATGCAGGGCGCAGCTCTGTTGCGCATATTCGGCCCGCTCATATGGCCGGAACAGACAGTTTTGTGGATTACCATTTCGGCTTTTTTTTGGAGCGCCAGCTTTGCGCTTTATAGCCTGATTTATATTCCTGTGCTTTGGGGGCCCCGGCCGGACGGCAGTCCGGCCTAAAAGCGAGCAAGCCCGGACGGCAGTCCGGCCTAAAAGCGAGCAAGCCCGGACGGCAGTCCGGCCTAAAACAGAAAAGTCCGGACGGCCGTTACGGTCCTGCACTCCCAATAGTTTTTACCAACCCCCTGCCTAGAGCCTATTCGGTTTTGATGGAATCAAAACCGGGCTCTAAGTTTTTGTTTTTGAGCACTTCTTATCCGAAAACCGGTTCCCACTTTTCGGAAAGTGCTCTATATTTGGCAATCGCACACCCAATGTTACGGCGCGGGCGAGCATGAATAGCCAGAAGCTTAGCCATAGCCCGTGATTGCCCCATAAATGGATGAAGCTGACGCTGGTAATGGCAAAAACCAGAGCGGATAGAAACATGGAATTGCGCATGGCACGAAATTTTGTAGCGCCAATGAAAATACCATCCAGTTGAAAACAGGTGACAACGATCAGCGGGCTGATTATCGCCCATGGCATGAAGTCAAGAGCGCGGGCGCTAATCGCGGGGTCGCGGGCAATGAGCGTGACCAGCGGCGGACCGGCAAGCCAAAAGAGAAGCGTAAAGCCGAGCGCGCCTGCTCCTGCAACAATAGAAGTGCGCCGCACGGCCATGCGATAGAGGGCAAGGCGCTTTTGTTTTTCTTTTTGCCCAATCGCCTGCCCGACCAGGGTTTCTGCGGCAATGGCAGCGCCATCAAGGGCGAGCCCTGTTACCAGAACAAGCTGCATCAGGACCTGATTGGCAGCGAGGGTAACATCCCCGAACAGACTGCCGCGCTGGACGAAATAGGCAAAGGCGATGGATAGCAGCATGGAGCGCAGAAAAATATCGCCATTGACGGCAATAAGGGCGCGATAGGCGGTTGGGCGTAGAAACTCACTTAAATCCGGCCAGAAATTCCTGATGCTGCCTTCTTTTTGCAAGATGTAAGCGACACCGCCCAGTGCCGCCACAAAGCCCAGCACCTCGGCGATGACAGTGCCCACGGCAACACCCGCAGCCCCCCAGCCAAATTTCAAAACAAACAGCGCATCAAGCCCGGCGTTTAGAGCGGTCATGCCGGCGGTGACGGCGAGCAATAATCCGGTTGCCCCGCGCGCTGTCATCCAGCCAAACAGGCCAAAAGTGGCAATGGCAAAAGGGGCCGACCAGATGCGGATGAAAAAATAACTGCGGGCCGCCGCTTCTGTTTCCAGTGACAGATCAGAATCGCGGGTGAACACCCAGAACAAAGCCTCGCCAATGGGGGCTTGCAAAGCGACAAGGGCAAGCCCCACAGCAAAGCCGAAAATAACCGATTGCCCCAAAATGCGCCGGATAAGTTGTTTGTCATCGGCCCCATGGGCTTGCGCGGTGAGGCCCGCCGCCGACATCCGCAAAAAGCCGAAGGTCCAGTAAAGCAGAGAATAGATCGATCCGGCCAAACCAACCGCGCCAATATCCAAAGGCCGCGGGGACAGGCCGAGCACCGCTGAATCCACCAGTCCCAAAAGCGGCGTTACCAAAGCCGCAAGGCTCGCCGGAATAGCAAGGGCAAAGACGCGTTTATAGCTGGTCGTGGTCATGGTGCCTCAACAAAAGGGGCAATGCCCTTACGGCATCACCCCTTTTGTTTATTCCTGAAAGCGCCGGTTTCGGCAAGCGGCTAATTAGCCGCTACATCTCTAAACCGCGGGCCTTGCGCCAGCGTAATTCGATGAGATCCCCAAAGGCTTCTGCGGACAGACCATAGCGGTTCAAAAGCCGCGCTGTGCGCACTTTTTTCTCGCCGGGCTTGGATCCATCCACATGGCGGATTTCAACCCAGCCCTGATAGACGCGAATATTCTGAACCTTTTTCCAGTCTTTACGAATGCCGGTCAGACCCGCATGTTGTTCAAAGCCTTTGTCGTCGACCCGCAAATAATTCCATTTTGGCAAAATGCCGACAACCAGCAACATCAATCCAATAAGAATGAAGGGCAGGCCTACATAGGGTTGCACGGGCTGGCCCTGAATCATCGCCAGCGCCATCAGCGCACTTTGCGAGGATATAACGATTGCAGCGGTAACCGCGAAAGGCGAGCGCCAGAACTGGGCTTCCAGTCTGGCTTCTTTTTGTTTGATAATTTCTTCCGGGTCGGTAATTTTCGTCATGTTTGTGGGCCCTCGATACTTTTACGCGCCATCATCCTTGATGACTAAACTTCTCTCGAGGGTTAATATGCTGGAAATGGGTAAATATTCGCTGAATGTCAGGCCGCAAAAGCAATTCAACCAAGGGGCGGTGGTCAAAACACGCCTCAGGTTAAAGTTTTGTTTACGGATGGCGACCGTTATTAGCGCTTTATCAGCGACAAGAACCGTTGCTGCATGACCGGATCTTTATCAAACACGCCGGTAAAGCGGGTGGTGATGGTATCTACCCCATGGCGATGGACGCCGCGGGTCGACATGCAATGATGCTCCGCCTCGATCACCACCGCAACGCCCCGCGGGGTCAACACATCATCCAAAGTAGCGGCAATTTGCGCGGTCAGCTTTTCCTGAATTTGCAGGCGCTTGGCAAAGGCATCCACCAGCCGCGCCAGCTTGGAAAGACCTACCACCTTGCCATCTGGCAGATAGGCGATGTGAATCTTGCCGATAATCGGTGCCATATGATGCTCGCATGTGCTTTCAAGGCGAATATCGCGCAGCAATACAATATCGTCGTAATTTTCAACTTCTTCAAAAGTGCGCGCCAAAATGGCTTCGGGGTCCTGCCCATAGCCGCTGAACCATTCCTCAAAGGCGCGGACAACGCGCTCGGGGGTATCGAGCAGCCCCTCGCGATTGGGGTCATCGCCCGCCCACGCAATCAGCGTGCGCACGGCGTCTTCGGCCTCGCGGCGGCAAGGGCGCGAGGAGATAATGTCTTCATCATCCTCGCTTACACGGCTACATTCATCGTAGGCAATGGCGGTCATGGGCCTGTCCTATCGTTAAAAGCGATTACACATTCGCAACTGCTGGGGGGAAGAGCCCGCAAGAGCCGCTGGACTTAATCTAGCCTCACCTGTATACAAAAACCACGCACAGCTTGGTGAGGCACACCAATATAGCAGTTAAAACAATGAAATCAAACGGAAAATTTTTTTTGCAAAATGGCTGTTTCTGCCGTTGTTGAAGCGGTTTAACGGGTGTCTGTTGCGATGACGCAAGTTTTTGTTTTTCCTTCGTTTGAAATGTTTTAAGCCATGACCAATCAGCCAAGCCTTTTCCTGCATAACAGCTTTTCCGGCCATAAAGAAAAATTTACCCCGCAAAATGCAGACCGCGTGACGCTCTATGTTTGCGGGCCGACGGTGTATTCCTATGCCCATATTGGCAATGCCCGTGCAGCCGTGGCGTTTGACCAGCTCTATCGTGTATTGCGCACACTGTATGGTGAGGCCCATGTTCTTTATGCGCGCAATTTTACCGATATTGATGACAAAATCATCGCTGCCGCAAAACAAAGCGGCGAGGATATTTCGGCGATTACCGATAGATTCACAAAAATTTATCGTCAGGATATGGGGGCGCTTGGTGTGTTGACGCCCGATATAGAGCCAGCCGCCACGGACCATATTCCGCAAATGCAGGACGTGATCTCGCGACTATTGGCCAAAGGTCATGCCTATGCCGGGGAGGGGCATATATTATTCGATATATCGACTTATGACGCCTACGGAAGATTATCAAAAATATCGCAAGACGAGATGATAGCCGGGGCGCGGGTTGAAATAGCCCCGTACAAAAAAAATGCGGCAGATTTTGTGTTGTGGAAACCTTCGCAGGGCGATGAGCCCGGTTGGGAAGCGCCGAAGGATTGGGGTATTCAAGGCCGTGGTCGCCCGGGCTGGCATTTGGAATGTTCGGCGATGATTGAGGCAGCCTTTGATGGCGCGATCGATATTCACGGCGGCGGACAGGATTTGCGCTTTCCCCATCATGAAAATGAAATTGCACAAAGCTGTTGCGCCGGCGATTTGGGCGATGTGCCTTTGGCGCGCTATTGGCTGCATAATGGTTTTTTGACCATGGGTGATGGCAAAATGTCGAAATCCCTTGGCAATATCGTATTGCCCCATGATTTATTGCAGGAGTGGGATGGGGAGGTCATTCGCTGGGCTTTGCTGTCAGCGCAATATCGCCAGCCCCTGGTGTGGACGCAAAGCCTGTTGCAGCAATCGAAAAAGCAATTGGATCGGTTCTATCGGGTTTTGCAGGATTTATCGGATGTGGCGGCGGCGGATATGCCAACACCCCCCGCAATCCTTGCCCCCCTATGCGACGATCTGAACAGCCCCGAAGCCATGGCGGCCATGCATGCCTTGCGCGATGGCCTTGCCAGGGCCACGGACCGGGCGGTCGCCAAAGGCGAGCTATTGGCCGCCGGTGCGATTTTGGGGGTTTTGCAACAGAACCCGGAACAATGGTTTCGTGGCAAGGCCTCTGGCGGGTTCGAGGATGCGGAAATCGAGGCCCTCTTGGCAGAGCGGATCACGGCCAAAGCCGATAAAAATTATGCGCGGGCCGACGAGATTCGCGATTTGCTGGCAGCGCAGGGCATCACCATTGAAGACAGCAAAACCGGCACCAAATGGCGACGCGGTTAAGGTCTGGATTTCCGTCATCATCAGGTCCATAAATGAAGGTGGAGGCGGAGGATCCATTATGACAATCACAATGTTTGAAGCCAGCGTGCCAAGCCTCATCACCATGATGAACGGGGTGTCCCATTGCCTTGAAAAAGGGGCGACTTTTGTCAAAGAAAACGGCCTTGAGGATAGGGATTTGACCGAAGCCCGTCTGGCGCCGGATATGTTGCCATTGAAATCGCAGATTTACATCCTCACCGATCATGCCAAGGGCTGTATGGCGCGCCTCACCGGTGAAGAAAATCCTGTCTATGAAGACAGGGAACAGACGATTGCAGAACTGAAAGCACGTCTTGTCAAATGCATGGCGCATGTTTCGAGTTTTACCCCGGCACAAATTGATGGCAGTGAAAACAAGCCGATCAATATCAAAATCGGCTCTTATGATTTGAATTTCAAAGGCCGCGAATATCTGCTCGGCTTTGCCATGCCCAATTTCTATTTTCATGTGACCACAGCCTATAATATTTTGCGCCATAAGGGCGTGCCGCTCGGCAAGGCTGATTTTTTCGGGCAATAGGGTCTTTAAGTGGGGAAGGTGAAATCCCCCGGCGCAGAAACCGTCTGGCCGTCAAAGGCATTGCCGGCATGGGGGCCATGTTTTTCCACCCAATGCAAAAACATATGGGCCGACCATTTATTGGGATTTGGCTCCACCCGCCCATGGCGATGCTTTATGCCGTGATAAAATACCCCGTCGCCAGGGGCCATTTCATGGGTATCATAGGCCTTGCCGCCAAAATCATTCTGATAGTCGGTTTTTAATTGCTGGTCTTCCGGCAGTCTGTCCCGCTCCATGGACAGCCCCCATTTTTTGCCATCGCTATAGCCCAGAGTCAGCGACAGGGAATGCTCGCAGGCGGCACGGTCCGCATGGACCCGGCAGACATCCCCCTGTTGATAGGTGCGGAAAAAAGAATAGGTGGGCAATAGGGCTTTGCCGACAATCTGCTCGACGCGTGGCGTCAATCCCCAAAGAAAAGTCATCATGGGCGGCCAGCTATAGCCATAAACCTCATAGGACTGCTTATGACCAACCCGGGGCTCGGCCAGGGTTTTGGGGCCGACCTGTTTGATCAATTGCTGGAACTGATAGGTCATGGCGGCGGCCACTTCCGGCTGCAACAGGCCGCGCAGCAAAATATGCCCCTGTTCCAGATAATGTTTCTGTTCATTGCTCATAAAACCGTCTTTAGCATTGAAGGGCCCGCAGGGCTACTGGTGAAATGGGGGAAGAATTGTTATATCCCCTCTATGGACGATCTTTATTCAAATGATTTGCTGGCCGAAGCCGGGGCTTTGCCGGAAGCGCGGCGGCTGCAGGCTGCCATGGCGTCGGCGCGCAAAGTGTCGCGGGTGTGTGGCTCGGAAATCTCCGTGGATTTGTCGCTCGAAAAGGGGCGGGTCAGCGAATTTGCCATGCGGGTCAAGGCCTGCGCTTTGGGGCAGGCGTCAGCCGCCATTGTCTCGCGCCATATCAAGGGCGAAAGCGCCAAAATCTTGCGCGAGATTCGCGATGCCATGTGGGCGATGCTGAAAGGCGAGAGAGACCTGCCGGATTTTCCGGGCTGGGACGATTTGCAAAAACTGGTGCCGATCAAATCCTATCCCGCCCGCCATGTCTCGACCATGCTGATCTTCGATGCGGTGGTTGACTGTCTTGATCAGATAGAGGCCGAAAAGAACCCCAAGCAGCAGAAATGTAATCATGATGAATGATGTCAAACATTCGTCTGTTCCTGCTCCGACGCTTCCAGCACGATTGGGCATTGTCCTGCTGCGAATTTATCAGGTGACATTGTCGCCCTTGTTTCATTTGATTGGTGTGCGTTGTCGCCATGGGCCGAGCTGTTCCAATTATGGGGTGGAGGCCATGCGCCGCCACGGGCTTTGGCGCGGTGGCTGGCTGACCCTGGCGCGGCTATTGCGCTGCCACCCGTTTGGCAGTTCGGGCTATGATCCGGTCCCGGAACATTTGGAGGATCATTTCTGGCAGCCTTGGAAATATGGCGATTGGCGCTGGCGCAAGCGTGGTTAGCCGATGGTTTTTGCGCCCTTGCCAGATTGGTCCCGAACGCGATAGCATCACAGTTCACGGGTTATGTTTTGGGACAATTTGGGGAAAATTATGCGTATTTTCAATTGGTTAGGTAAGGCCCTGCTGGGCTGGTCGGCGGCGTTGCTTATGGGAAATGCAGCCTTTGCGGCGCAAGAGGGCGATAATGCCATGTCGATGAATCAGCTATCGCAAGGGGGCTCCGAGATTGATCAGTTGCGCAGTACCGGTTTTGTGCCTTTTTCCAAAACGCAATTACGGGAGATTTTGCAGGAATCGGGCTTTGTCAGTTCCGGCGAAACCGAACTTGATGATGGTGAGGGCGTGCTCATCGTTACCATGGCGCAAAACCAGCCCTTCATTTTCATATTGCTGAATTGCGAAGGCGATAGCTGCATGTTTTTGAAGATGCTGCATCTGATAAACACGCCGTCCGTGGGCATGTATTTCACACCGGCGCAGGCAGGAGACATGACCAAGGCTTTGCCATTTGGTTTTTTTGCGGTCAAAGATAATAGCAGCCCGCTTGCACTGGTTTATGGCAGTCCGATGATGCGCGAATGCGCCCGCGAATGTCTTGTCAGCAAGATTGGCATGTTTGTGGCCAATGCGTCTGCGACCCATAGAATGCTCCGCATATTGCGGGAGAATGAGCGCAATTCCGCAAGCCTCGAACCGGATGTTCTGGCCAGCAATATTGAGCGCGTCTTCCATTATGAAACATTGCGGGTTGAATCGGGCATGCGGGCGGCGCAGCTTACGGGCATGGATAATTTTCTGGGCTCCATGGCGATGAAAGCGGGTTTCGAGCCAGCCTCGCTGGAAGGGATTGATCTGGCAGCAATGGCTACGGATCATGAAATGGGAAATCTTGGCAGCGTGTCAAAAGACACCATGGCGGTAATGCCAAAAAATAGCGGCCCGCTGATTATCAATGAGGTGGTGCTGCCGATAGAGTTCAAGCCGCTTTTCCCGAGCAAATAGATTACCACTCCTGCCCTAGAGCGTTTCCAGGATAAGTGGATACGGTTATCCGCCCGGAAACGCGCCAAAACAAAGACTTAGATTCGAGACTCTGCTTCGCAGCTCCTCAGGGTGAGACCGGTTTTCGGATAAGAAGTGCTCAAAAACAAAAACTTAGAGCCCGGTTTTGATTGGCATCAAAACCGAAGGCTCTAACCCGGCCGGGGCAGGGCGCGGTCTATAATTGCTTTGCAATCAATCCCTGCCGGTAAATGGCCATAGAGATGGGTGCCATTACCGCCAAGGCGGGCGGCGCAAAAGGCATCGCTGACAAGGCTGTTGCCGGCCTGAATCAGCAAAGATGCCTGCATGGCCAGAGCCAGTTTTTCCACCAGCCCCCTTGCGCGATATTCCAGATTGTCAGGGTCAGAAAATTCCTGTTGCAGGTCTGCTATAAACCCGTCCAGTAATTTATTTTCGCCGCGCGTGGTTAGAATTTCCGACCAATAAGCATCCAGTGCTTCTGGCTGTTTTCGCAAAATCCGCAACACATCAAGACATTGCACATTGCCGCAACCCTCCCAGATGGCATTGATCGGCGCTTCGCGATAAAGCCGGGGCATCAGGCTGTTTTCCATAGTAGCGCTACCGCCAATGCACTCCATGGCCTCATAAGCATGTCCCGGCGTGCGTTTGCAAATCCAGTATTTGCCGATGGCCGTGCCAATGCGCACCAAAAGGGCGGCATGGCTCTTCTTGCTTTCTTCATCCAGCCAGCGCGCCATACGCATGGCCAGACCCATGGCCGCTTCGGCTTCCAAGGCCAGATCCGCCAGCACATTTTGCATCAGGCTTTGGTCGATCAGCCTTTTGCCAAAGGCGCGACGATAAGAACAATGATGCAGGATTTGCGTCACCGCCTGACGCATGCCCGCCGCTGATCCAACCATGCAGTCAAACCGGGTCAGCGCCACCATTTCAAGAATATTGGCAATGCCGCGGCCCTCTTCACCAATCATCCAGCCAAAGGCCCCGCGCAATTCGGTCTCGCAGGAGGCATTGGAGACATTACCCATCTTGTCTTTCAGGCGAATGATCTGCAGCGGATTCTTGCTGCCATCGGGTCGCCAACGTGGCACCAGAAAACAGCTCAAATTTTCGGATGTGTCGGTTTGCGCCAACATCAAAAAACCATCAGACATGGGGGCCGAGACAAAATATTTATGGCCAACCAGCTCATAGGCCTTTCCCGGCCCGGACGGACCAATGGCATAGGCCTTGGTAGAATTGGTCCGGACATCACTACCGCCCTGTTTTTCCGTCATGGCCATGCCCATGGTCAGGCTGGTTTTATCATGATCAGGAATATTGCGGGGGTCATAGCTGCTATGGCAGATTTTCTCTTCCCATGAGGCTCCGATATCGGGCTGCTTGCGCAAAGTGGCGATGCTGGCATGGGACATGGTAATGGGGCAGCCATGGCCGGCCTCCACCTGCGCCATCAAAAAATTGACCGCCGCCCGCGCCACATGGACACCCGGTCCGGGAGCGCTCCATGGCATGGTGTTAAAGCCGGTGCCCTGGGTGATGGTCATGAGCTGGTGATAGGCGGGATGATAGCTAATTTCGTCAATCCGGTGGCCATAGCGATCATGGGTCTGCAAGACAGGTTTGTGGGCATTGGCCTCAAAGCCGAGCCTGATCCAATCTGCTGATCCGGTCTTTTGCCCAAAGGCTTGTAATTTGTCCTCGGCCCAGCCGGCACCCTCGCGTTTTACGGCCTCGACAAGGGCAGAATCCTGCCCATACATATTATAGTTTTCCAGCAAAGGCGGCTGATTTTCGACCTTATGGGTGCTGGCAAAAACCTTCTCGGCCATAGGGTATTTGCTCATTCCTCACCTCCACCGCCGCTCATGGGCCGGGGCCATCGGGCCAGCACATTGGCGATCATTGATCCTTTCCCCATCCCTATCTAGGGTCTGGGCGCCCCCGAATCCAGCGTTTCATCCAGCCTTTTGGGCAGGCTTGCCCCCCTTGACCTTGCGCGCCATCTGGTGAATGTCAGACCTTTGCTTTTTATTGCCAAGAAAGGCCTCGAAATCATGCCTAATATCACCCTGCCCGATGGTTCCGTTCGCAGCTTTGATGGGGCAGTGACGGGTATGGATATTGCGGGCGATATTTCCAAATCCCTCGCCAAAAAGGCGATCGCGGTAAAAATTGACGGGGTTTTGTCGGATTTATCGGATGTCATCGAAAAAGATGCGGCGGTGGAGATTGTCACCCGCGAGGGTGAAGATGCGCTGGAACTGGTGCGCCATGATGCCGCCCATTTGCTGGCCCAAGCCGTGCAGGCACTGTTTCCTGATACCCAAGTGACCATCGGTCCGGTGATTGAGGACGGATTTTATTATGATTTTGCCCGGGAGGAGCCTTTTTCCTCTGAGGATTTCGCCGCGATTGAAAAGAAAATGGCCGAATTGGTGGATGCCGGTTTGCCGACCCGCAAGACGATTATGCCCCGGGACGAGGCGATCAAACATTTTGAGAATTTGGGCGAGACATATAAGGCCGAGCTGATTAGCGATTTGCCGGAGGGCGAAGAGATAAAGGTCTATTATCATGGGGACTGGCATGATCTATGTCGCGGCCCGCACCTGCCTTCGACCAGACAGATTGGCAAAGCCTTCAAGCTGATGAAGCTGGCCGGTGCCTATTGGCGCGGCGATCATCGCAACCAGCAATTACAGCGCATTTACGGCACGGCGTGGCTTCACGAAAAAGACCTCAAAGCCTATCTCACCCGCCTTGAAGAAGCCGAAAAACGTGATCATCGCAAGCTCGGCCGGCAGATGGATTTGTTCCATTTGCAAGAAGAAGCCCAAGGCTCGGTGTTCTGGCACCCCAAAGGTTATGTGATGTGGCTGGCGCTGGAGCATTATATTCGCCGTCGTCTTGAGGCAGCGGATTATCGCGAGGTCAAAACTCCGCAATTACTGGATTCAAAATTCTGGGAACAATCCGGCCATTGGGACAAGTTTCGCGAAAACATGTTTGTCGTGCCCGATGAAGTGCCCAGTCTCGATAATGACGGTCCGGTTCTCAAGGGCGATGGCCGGCTGATGGCATTAAAGCCCATGAACTGCCCGGCCCATGTACAAATTTTCAAACAGGGGATTAAATCCTATCGCGACCTGCCAATCCGGATGGCGGAGTTTGGCTGTTGCCATCGCAATGAACCCCATGGGGCCTTGCATGGATTGATGCGGGTGCGGCAGTTTACGCAGGATGACGCGCATATTTTTTGTCGCGAAGACCAGATCACGGAAGAATCGGTTGCCTTTTGTGAATTGCTGGCGGTGATCTACAAAGATCTCGGTTTCCCGGAACTGGTGGTGAAATTGGCCACCCGTCCGCCGGTGCGCGCCGGGGATGATGCGGTCTGGGACAAGGCGGAAGCGGCATTGGAAAATGCCTTGAAGGCAACCGGTCTCGATTATGATATTTTGCCGGATGAAGGGGCGTTTTATGGTCCCAAGCTTGAGTTTCATTTGAAAGATGCGATTGGCCGCGTCTGGCAATGCGGCACTTTGCAACTGGATTTTGTGCTGCCGGAGCGCCTGGATGCCTCTTTCATTGGTGAGGATGGCCATAAACATCGCCCGGTCATGTTGCACCGGGCCATTCTTGGCTCCATGGAGCGCTTTCTTGGCATATTGATCGAGAACCATGCGGGCAAAATGCCCCTATGGCTGGCCCCAACACAAATGGTTGTCGCCACCATCACCACCGATACCAATGAATATGCCGAAGAAGCAGCAGCGCTGATGCGCAAGGCCGGCTTGCGGGTGGAAACCGATTTGCGCAATGAAAAGATCAATTACAAAGTGCGCGAACATTCCAATGGCAAAGTGCCGGTCATTGCAGTGATTGGTGCCCGCGAAGCAGAGCAGCGCCAGCTTTCGGTGCGCCGCCTTGGCTCCAAACAAAGCGAAGTGATGGCCCTTGATGGGGCAATTCAAACTTTTGCCGACGAGGCCTTGCCGCCGGATTTGAAATCCTGAAAGTAGCGACGGGATGATAGTGGGACAAAGATTTCAAAACTTGGCCCCGGCGCAAAAAACCGTCCGGGCGCTATTGTTTACGATGATGCTGCTATGGCCCTATGTCCTTGCACTGTCCCATCGCTCCATTGCCATTGTCTTTACCATCGGTGCGCTGTCTTGCCTGCTATTGCCGGAGGTCCGCCAAAGCCTGTGGGCGGCTTTTGGCAAAAATAAAAACCTGGCCCTATTATTCGCCCTTGGCTTTGCCTTTTATGTGAGCATTTCAACGCTTTGGGCGCCGGATATCGCTTTTGCCGATGATGGCCCGCGCCTTTTCATGATGGTGCTGAACGGTTTTTTCCTGTTGACCGTTGCGGATATTATGCGTCCCGCTTTTCGCAACCGCTATTTGCTGTTTGCCGGTCTGGCTATTTTGGTGATTGGCTTTGAAGCGGTTACGGGCGGCTGGTTGCGGGATATAACGCCGCCCATGAATGATCCGGCCCGCGATGATGTGGCAACGGGCCGCGGCATTACTATTGGCCTTTTCTTTTTGCCCGCCTTGTGGCTGATGATCTGGCAAGGGGTGGGGATCACCGGCTTTTTATCCATGCGCGGCAAAGCCCTGCTCACGGGGTTGAGCTTTATTTTGATGGCAGTGGGGGCGCTGCGCTTTGGCATAGCCGCCAATCTGCTGGCTATTTTGACCCTGCTGGCCGTCTGGCTCATGACATTGCGCTTTGCCAAATCCATATTGAATATTGTCTTTATCGCTGCGCTGGCCTTGCTGCTTTTCACCCCGTTCATAGTTCTGGCCTTGCCGTCGCTGGAAGATTTAAACGCATTGGAGCAGGGGCCAGCCTCTTGGCGGATGCGCTTGGTAATCTGGAAATATACGGCAGGAGAAATATTTTCCGATCCGGCGATTTTCCTGTTTGGTCACGGGGTCAATGCCACCAAGGCCCTGACCGAAGCTTCACCGATCATGACCCTGCCCGGGGCACCCCCAAGCGCCTATATGTTGCCGACCCATCCCCATAATCTGTTTTTACAGATCTGGTTTGAATATGGGCTGGTGGGGGCTGGACTGGTCAGCGGCTTTTTCCTCGCCATATGGCAAGCACTTTCCCGATTGGCGGGCGGTGACCGGCTCATCATGGCGGCCATGGCCAGTCTTTTTGCCATGTTTCTGGTTTTTGCCGCTGTCGAGGCCAGCCTATGGACCCAATGGCGACTGGTCAGCCCTGTCTTTGGCGTTTGGGGCATATTGCTGGCCCTGCCAAATCGGCGCAGCCTTTTAAGGTTCAGTTAAGATAGATGGTTAGGGTTCTGGCTCTTCAGGGTTCTAGTTTTGGGGGCCAAATTTAATTAGGCAAAGGACCGCCAAAGGACTTTAATGCTCTGATAAGAGTATCGAGGGAAATATTTCAAAGTGACACGGCGTGAAGGAAAAAGCAGCCACAAGGCGTCTTCGCAGGAAGAAGGCCTTTTTGCACGCTCGGTGTCCGTGATCATCGTGTCCTATTGGACGGGCCCCATATTGGCGCGCTCGGTCATGTCCGCCTTGCATCAAAGCGAAGTGCGCGATGTCATTATTGTCGATAATGGCAATCCCAAAGAAGATTTGGAGCGCTTGAAAACCCTTGCCGGCGAAGACGCCCAGCGCCTTAAAATTCTCACCGACCATGGCAATATCGGATATGCGGCCGGGTGTAATCATGGGGTACGGGCCGCCGAAGGAAAATATATTTTCATTCTCAATCCCGATGCCATTTTGCCCAATGGCAGCGTCGGCAAATTACTGGCGGCGGTGGATGATTGGGCCGATGATCTGTGGATGATTGGCGGCAAGCTGATTAACTCCGATGGTAGCGAGCAGGCAGGCTCACGGCGCAATGCCCTGACCCCCGGCTCCGCTTTTATCGAGATGACGCAAATCTGGCGCATAGCGCCAAAGCATCCCATGTTTCAGCGCTTTAACCGCCATCAAACCCCATGTCCCAAAGAGACGGTGAAAATGCCGGTTATTTCCGGTGCCTGTATGCTCATGCCCCGAAAAAGTTTTGATGCGATTGGCGGCATGGATGAGCGTTATTTCCTGCATGTGGAAGATGTGGATTTTTGCCTGCGCCTTGGTAAAGCGGGCGGCACAATATTATTCACCCCGGACGCGGAAATCCTGCATTATAAAAGCACAAGCCGCGCCAATGCCATGCGCATTGAATATCGCAAGCTGCGCTCGATCATCATCTATTTCCAGACCCATTTTGAGGATCAATATCCAAAACCTTTCTTGTGGCTGGTCTATGGGCTGGTCTGGCTCGGTTTCTGTTTCCGTTTTGTGAAGCGGGCGCTTGCGCGGGCATTTGGCATTATCGGCCTGCGCAGAAGACGCGGTGTGCGCGCTTTGCAACGGGCCAAAGCCATAGATCGAAAAAGGGCAGATCGCTAGAGCACTTCTGCGAAAAGTGGGCCCTTCGAGACTCTGCTTCGCAGCTCCTCAGGGTGAGGCCGGTTTTCGGATAAGAAGTGCTCACAAACAAAAACTTAGAGCCCGGTTTTGATTCCATCAAAACCGGAAAGGCTCTAAATATTCACCTTAAAAAATATTCGCCTTAATAGGGCTTGCAGCCATCATCGCGCAGGCCGGCATTTTCCAATATTGGCGGCAGATTGAGGGGATCGCGAGCGCGATAATCGCGCATTTCAAAAATCTCCAAAACCCGTTTGCATTTAATACCGAGATCCATGGATGAAGTCGCCACCGGTAGAATGGTATCGAACTCTACATATTGATTGATCTGGCGGGGATATTTGGCAATCAGCGCCACCACCGGATAGGCCTCCGGGTCATAGGGAAATGTCGCTTCGTAATAATTATCGGTCCGGCGGTTCAAATCCCAGGCCATGATCGGTTTATCGCTGTCGCGCAAATAATAAAGCAGCGATCCTATCAGTTCGCGATCATCCACCAGCAGGGCCGGATAGTTTTCGGTCAGCGCGGCAATCTCTTGGGCTTGGCTCTCCCAGCCGCGCACGCGTTTGATGTCATTGGCGCGACCCATGGCATCGAGCAGGGCAAAATTACTGGTGAGAATTAAGAATAAAATCGCAATACTCCCATGGAGCACCATCGAGGTTTTCAAACTCCAGACCCGATGGGTGCGTATGACCCAAATGCTGACCAATATCAGCAAAGCCGGATAGGCCGACACGGCCCAATTGGCATGGGCGCGGGTGATATAGGCCATAATGGTAATGAAAATAAGCGCCGGCAGGGCAAAGCATAGCAGCATTAAATCCTTGGCGCGATCTTCGCCTGCTTGTGCCAAGCGTTTGCCTATGGTCACCAGCCCCCAGATAAAGCCGCCAAAAATAAACGGTCCGGCCAGACCAAATTGCCCGGAAATAAAGTCCAGCATTTCATCAAGGTTAAATTTGTCTGCGCCGAGATTGGCATTATCGGCAGTGTGGGAGACGGTTTGAAAATCATGGGCCATATTCCACCAGAGATTGGGGGAGATCAGCACCAGAAAAAGCGCAAAGGCGATGGCAAGCGGTTTTGGTTTAAGGGCGCGCCGGGCAAAAGGCGAAACCAGAAAGGCCAGCCCCATGCCAAGGAGAAAATAGATGAGCGCATATTTGCTAAGAAAGCCAAGCCCCAGCGCCAGCCCCAGCAATGCCCCATAGCGCCAATCCCGGCCATCGCTATGGATAAGCCCCGAAAAAGCAAAAAGCCCGAGCGTCCAGAAAAACAAAAGCGGCATATCGGTGGTAATCAGCGAAGAAGAAAGGGTGACCGCAGGCAGGGTCAGCCATAAAAGCCCGCTCCACATGGCAGCGCGCGCCCCATAAAGCCGCCCGGCGGTGGCAAAAATAAGCGCTGCCGTGGCCCCGTGCATGATCGGCGAAGACAGGCGCACCGCCCATGGGGCATCGGTGAAAATAGTGGTTGCGGCAATCAGCCAGGCAATGAAGGGCGGTTTGGAATAATAGCCAAAATCGAGATTTTGCGACCATACCCAATATTGCGCTTCGTCGGGGCCGATATCGATTTGCAAAAATGGCAAAGCAACGACCCGCAGCAATAGGATAACCCCCGCATAAAGGGCAAATTTACGCCATGGCAGCGCTGCCATGGTTTGGGAGGTGGGATTGTCTGTTTTCATTCGGCTGCGGCTTGTGACTGATAGAAGGTCAACACCATGTCTTTATTGTTGGAATAATTAAAGCCGGAAATTTCCGCAATCTCCCGCGCCACCCCTGCGGGCAGATCCGCCAGAAATTCTGCTCTGTAGCGCCCCTCGACAATCGCTACCCGACTCGGCCCTTGGGCGAGATAATTGGCAGCTTCTTGGGGCTGGGCCAGCAAAGTATCCGTGCCCAGTAAAAATACCGCCGATGGTTCATGATAGCCGACCAGTGCCACAGGTGCGGCACCGTCACGCATGGGATGCAGGCTTTGCTGTTCCAGAGTTTCGGCAATGCGCGGCGACAATTTGAACGCATCAAGCCCCGCCAGCACCCCGTCAAACAAAAACCATATCCCCATGAAAGAAGTAAGAATGCTCACCATCAGCGCCGGGCGCAGGCGATTGCGCAAAAACAGAAATATCGCCAGTAAAGCGGCGGCAAAGGTTACCCCTGCAAAGATGTAATGCCATTGGCCGGCACCCTGATCGCGATATTCCATGGGCAATTGCACCATCACCCCGGCTATTGCGATGCTCGGCAAGAGATAAAGCACCGCCCCGGCAATTTTGGCCATAAGCGAAGGGCGGGCATCGCCCGCGCGGGCAATCAGATAGCCAACCATCAGTGCCAAAGCCGGATAAAGCGGCAAGGTATAATGGGGCAATTTGGTGGAGGTCAGTTCAAACACCGCCCAAGCGGGGATGAGCCAGGCAAGGCAAAATATAATCGCCGCTGTGCCACGATTGGAAATCGCATGGCCCATAGCGCGGGGAATAAATAAAGCCGCCGGCCAGAAGAAAAACCACAAGGCGATCAAATGATAGCCTGGCGGTCCCCCATGGCGCTCTTGTTGCTCGGTGACTTTGCCAAGCATATCCGTGCCCACAGAATCCTGTAGAAAACGGCCATCGGTGACATTATAAATCGCCAGCGCCCAGGGCACGACCATCAACAACAATAGCAAGAACCCGCTCAACGGCTTGAGCGAGCGGGCAAATTTCACCCAATGCACCTGTCCGGTTAATGCCAATCCCGCCACCGTAAACAAGGCAATCATCGGGGTAATCGGGCCCTTGATGAGAATGCCGAAGCCCATGGCAAACCAGAATCCCATGGCCAGCCACCAAGGCGATTTCAAATCCGGATTATCCCGGTGTCGCATGAACAGGGCGGCCAAAGTTGTTTGCGCCAGCATGACGGTGAAAAACAAGGTTCCGTCAGTTTTGGCAATGGTCGCTTCACCGGCAAAAACCGGTGCCGATGCCATCAGCAAAGCGGCCCAAAAACCGACCTTGTGGGAAAATAAAATCGTGCCTGCCACATAGACCAGCAATGCCGCCAAAATAGCCGAAATGAGCGAGGGCAGGCGATAGGCCCAGATTTCGCGTTTTTCCACATCGGAAAAAGCGCTGACCGAAGCGGCCTGTAGCCAGTAAATCCCCGCAGGCTTTTTATTGCGCTCGGTATCCTGATAGCGAATGCGCAGATAATCCCCGGTTTCCAGCATTTGTGTCGTTGCCTGAATGAAGCGGGATTCATCGCGATCAAGCGGTGGCAAAGCAAACAGCCCCGAAAGGCCAACAAATAACGCATAAAGGCCAATCAGCCCCATGCTTAGGGGCTGCAATCTTTTTTCTGCGGCATGGGAGGAAGATGAGGGGGAAGCAGACATAAGGTTTTACGATTTGGCCCAAAAACGAGAAACAATACTGATTTTCCAAGCAGGATAGAGGGCCGGGCGGGCTTTGTCGCCATTTTTTTGCCTCGCGGGCTGTTCCATGGCTGTCGCCATGGGCCCTCCGGCGGGACGGCGAATGGTCGCCGGGGCTGCGGCCTGCCCCCGCGAAGGCGGGGGTCGCAGCCCTTGGCGCTTCAAAACCGAAAACGCTTCAGGCTTTCCTTCATTTGCAAGAAATGCTTTATGAACAGCTATGACAAGAAGATATAAGGAAAATCCTCTCATGGTGCGATCAGATATAGAGCCGCTTTATGGCTGGGCTGCAGGGGCCATCCGCGATGATGCCGGCGGCGCGGCCCCGCAAATTGCGGTGGTGGTGCCCATGCATAATGAGGAAGAAAATGCAGCGGAACTTATCGGCGAGATTGCAACTGCGCTTGCCCCTGTAGGGAGTTTCGAGATTATCGCGGTCAATGATGCCTCCACTGATAACACGCTGGGCGTGTTGACGGGCCTGAAAGACACCCATAAGGAATTGCGGGTTTTAAGTCATAAGCAAAATGCCGGACAAAGCCGCGCCGTGCGCACCGGTGTCATTGCGGCGCGGGCCCCGATCATTGCGACATTGGACGGGGATGGACAAAATGATCCGGCGGATATTCCCGCCCTGTTTGCGCGGTTGACCCGCAAGGATGCCCCGCCGCTTCTGGCCATGCTTGCCGGCGAGCGCGCCAAACGTCAGGACAGCGCCGCCAAGAAATTTGCCTCGCGTTTTGCCAATGGCTTGCGCAAACGGGTTTTGAAAGATGGGGCTAATGATACCGGCTGCGGCCTCAAGGTCTTTTATCGCGGTGCCTTTTTGCGGCTTCCCTATTTTGACCATATCCATCGTTACCTGCCGGCGTTGATGGTGCGTGAGGGGCTGACGGTGGAGTTCATGGCGGTCAATCACCGCCCCCGCCTGCACGGGACTTCCAAATATAACAATCTCAAGCGGGCGCGGGTGGCCATTCGCGATATGATGGGGGTTATCTGGTTGCAGGCACGGGCCCGCCAACCGGGGGAAATAGAGGAAAGCTAAGCAATATCAGTTGGTTGCGTATGTTTTTCGCCAATATTTGCAGCCAAATCGGGTTCTGGCTCTTTCGCTTCTGGTAAGCGGTCCATTTGTGGTTTATAATAGGTTAACAAATGGTTTTTCCGGAGAGGGTTTTTTCATGTTCACAATGTTCCCATTATTGGCCATCAGCCTCATTCTTTATTCTGTTCTCAAATTCACCATGCCGGGTTGGGAATTGGACACTATGTTCGATTTGAAAATGGTGTCCGGTGATATCTGGAATATAACCTATGGCCACGCATTCATCATCGCCTCCATGGGCTTGCTGTTTGTGGAATTATTGCGGGCCACCAAAACCGGTACGGACAGCCTGCTCAACCATGCTTTGTCTGTGGTCGTGTTCATTGTCTCCCTGCTATTGTTCATCATTGTGCCGGGCTATGGCAATTCCATTTTCTTCATCTTCCTGTCGATGACCTTTCTTGATTTTATGGCCGGTTTTATCGTCACCACGGTCACTGCCCGGCGAGACTTTTCTGTCGCCGGCGGCATGGGCAGCTAACCTGCCTTTGCCTTTGTGCCAGACATTGTGCCAGTCTGGCACAATGTCGGACAAAAATCCTTACCCGAAGCCCCCCGCAAGGGGGGCTTTTGCTGTCATAGACTGTAATCAGCGCAGTATTATGTTTCAGTATTTCTTTACTCTGAACGCGTATGGTCCTGTTGGAGCAGTTCTGCGAAAAGTGGGTCCTTCGACAAGCTCAGGATGAGACCGGTTTTCGGACAAGAAGTGCCCAACAACAAAAACTTAGAGCCCGTTTTTGATTCCATCAAAACGAAAATGGGCTCTAGAGCACTTCCCGAAAAGTGGGAACCGGTTTTCGGATAAGAAGTGCTCAACAACAAAAACTTAGAGCCCGCTTTTGATTCCATCAAAACGAAAATGGGCTCTGGAGATGAGCAGTATTAAGCGGTTTGGGAATTCGGGGCCGGACGGTTGAATCTGTTGATTGATCAAGGGCAATCAATAAGCCGATGCATAAATCGGTAGAGGCAAATATGAGTTCGACCAAGAAGATGAGTGCGGATGCGGTGCGGGTTGCAATGGAGGCAGCCGGTCAGGCTATGTTTGAGTTTGATCTGTCGACACGGCAGTTAAGCTGGGCCGATCCACAAGGGTTTCTGACCATGTTGGGGCATTCCCTGTCCGACCAGCGCGATAAGGAAAGCGATCTTCTGAGCCTGTTGAAACCCGAGGACATTACCCATCGCGAAGAAAATGTGCGCCGGGCCTTGCGCGATGGCTCTAGCTACACGATCGAATATTCTCTCGCCGACCCCAATGGCGAAGAGGTCTGGTTTGAAGAGCGCGGCTCCTGGATGCTGCTTGGGGAAAGTAAAAAACTGATTGGTCTGGTGCGCCGGATCAATGACCAGAAACAGCGCGAAGAAAAGCTCTCCTGGTTGGCGCGCTTTGATGAATTAACCGGCCAGCTCAATCGCTCCGCCTGCAAGGAAATCCTGTCAGATCGCCTGACCCGCTTTCACGAATTTGACGAGCCGGGCGCTTATATTTTGATTGGCATAGACAATCTCGGCGGCATTAATGCTGATTTCGGATTTGATGTTGCCGATGAGGTGATTGTCGAAACCTCGCGACGCCTCGCCAAGATATTGGATAAGGGAGATGCTCTTGGCCGTATTGCCGGGACCAAATTTGGTATTGTGACGGCAAAATCCGGCAAGCAGGAACTGCGTACCTTGTGCAATAAATTGCTCTGCGCAGTGCGGGAAGATGTGGTGCATACGTCCAAAGGCGGCATTGCGATTTCTGTATGCGGTGGTGTGGTTGATTTCGACAAGGCTACTGTGTCATCGGATATGGTTATGGCGCGGGCTGAATCAGCCTTGCATGATGCCAAACGGGTTGGCCCGTCATCCTGGGTTGCCTATTCGGAAAATACCGAGCGCACCAGCCTGCGCCAGCAAAACACGGAAATTTCAGATGTCATTCTGACGGCCCTTAATCAGCGTCGGGTGGTTCTGGCCTATCAACCCATCGTATCGGATTTGAGTGATGCGACGCATAAATATGAATGTCTCATCAGAATGCGCGAAGAAGATGGCACAGAAGTTCCGGCCCCGGCCTTTATTCCCGCCGCAGAACGCCTCGGGCTTGTGCATTTGCTGGATCGGCGGGTGCTGGAACTGGCCACCAAAACGCTGGAGCAGGTCCCCGATATTTCGCTGAATGTCAATATTTCATGGGAAACCGTGAAAGATCCGGTCTGGGCCGAGGGCTATCTTGCCCATTTGCGGGCCCATCGGCATCTGGCAAACCGCATCACGGTTGAACTGACCGAGACCCAAGTGGTGGATGCGCTTGAATCATCGATTGAATTTGTTTCGGAAATTAAAGAGATTGGCTGCGATTTTGCGCTGGATGATTTCGGTGCCGGCTACACATCTTTTCGAAATTTGAAGGCGCTTGATATTGATGTCCTGAAGATTGACGGTTCCTTTGTAACCGGGGTGTCGTCTTCGCGGGACAACCAGCTCTTTGTGCGCACCCTGCTGGATTTGGCGCGTAATTTTGGCATGAAAACCGTTGCTGAATGGGTCGATAATGACGCCGATGCCATGTTGCTGAAAGGCCTTGGGGTTGATTATCTGCAAGGCTTTTATATCGGCAAGCCGAAGATCGATATGGTTTGGGATGGCAGCCTGCTGGATGAGGAAACCCTCGAGATTATGCGCGCCGCCAAAAACGAAAGCGCTTAAGGGCAAAATCTCTTTTTAATTTTCGCGCTCATGTAATTTCTTGCGCAAAGAGGCGATCTCTTCTTTCAAAGCGGCAATTTCGTTTTGAATATCCGCATCAGCCGCCGATCCGGATGACCCGCCGCCGGAAAATGCGGTGCCGCCCATGCCCCACATTTTCATGCTTTGCTCGAAAATCTCCATATTCTTTTTGGAGGCCTCTTCGAACAGTTTAAAGCCGGGAGCGGCACTGAAAGTTTCGCTTGCCGCTTCGCGCATGGCTTCTTGATTGCGCTGAAAACTTTCCATGGTCATTTCCAGATAAGATGGCACAAAGCCTTGCAGGCTGTCCCCATAATAGCTGATGAGCTGGCGCAGGAAATTGATGGGCAGCATGTTCTGGCCCTTGTTTTCTTCCTCAAAAATAATCTGGGTCAGAACCGAGCGGGTAATATCCTCGCCACTTTTGGCATCATAGACAGCAAATTCTTCGCCCCGTTTGACCATTTCGGCGAGATAATCGAGGGTCACATAGGAACTGGTCGCGGTGTTATAGAGCCGTCGGTTCGCATATTTCTTGATGGTGATGACATCATCATTTTTCCCGGCTTTTTTGCTTTGCTTTTCGGCCATTGTTCCCGCCCTCTATGTCTAAAAAAGTGCCCGACTATCTTGGATAGCGCCACTTCCGTCAGGTCTTGCATTTGATAATCAGATGCCTTGCCCCTTTTGCTGCACATGCTAAGCCGAAAAGGCTTGCATTTCCATGATTTTTTGATGCATCGCAATAGGGGCGGCAAAATTGAGGGGTCTTTGGCGGGGCTGGCATAAATTTCCCTGAAAACCCGTGTAAAATGGTTGGAATCTCTTTCCCGTTGTAGCAAGAAGGCTCTGATACTCCCTTGGATTGTGTTGGATTGGCTTTGGCCCATTGGCATAGCCACTTTCCAAAGGGGCGGTTTTTACGCGTTTTGACAGGAGTTTTGGGAGAGGATTATGACCCGGACAGCGATTGTTACAGGTGGCACAAGAGGGATTGGCAAGGCAATATCCGTGGAATTAAAGGCCCGCGGCTATAAGGTTGCGGCGACCTATGGGGGCAATGATGAGGCCGCCAAAAAGTTTGAAGCCGAAACCGGCATCCATGTTTTCAAATGGGATGTATCTGATTATGCCGCTTGTGAAGCGGGCATTGCCGATGTGGAAGAAAAACACGGCCCCACCGATATTCTGGTCAATAATGCCGGGGTCACCCGCGATAGCGCCTTTCACAAAATGAGCCTCGATAAATGGCGCACGGTCATTGCTTGCGATCTGGACAGTGTTTTCAATATGACAAGGCCGATTATCAATGGCATGCGCGAGCGCGGCTTTGGGCGGATTATCAATATTTCCTCGATCAATGGCCAAAAGGGCCAATTTGGCCAAACCAATTATTCTGCGGCCAAGGCCGGGCTGATCGGCTTTACCCGCGCTCTGGCGCAGGAAAGCGCGTTTAAGGGCATTACTGTCAATGCCGTTGCGCCGGGCTATATCGGCACCGATATGGTGGCCGCCATGCCGGAAAATGTATTGGAAAAAATTGTCGGCCAAATTCCCGTGGGCCGCCTTGGCACGCCTGAGGAAATCGCCAAATGTGTGGCCTTTCTGGCCAGCGAGGATGCGGGCTTCATGACCGGATCCGTGCTATCGGTGAATGGTGGCCAATATATTGCGGCGTAAAGACTGATATTTGTCGCAAAATTGTGAAAGAAGCGCCGGAATTTCGCCTAAAAAGAGTTCTAGACAAAGCCATGCTATAATTGGGTCTTAGGGTCTTTATGGCATGTCAAAGGGGATTTTCATCAGGAGCGGTTTTTTAAATTGAAGACGCAAGCAGGACATATCAATGCTGTAAAAAGACGCAGGCAAAGCGGGGCAGCCCTTTTGTGCAAGCTTGCCTTGATGGTGGTCTTGCCATTCATGGCCGGTCCCCTCATGGCCGGCCTGTCCACGGCCCATGCGCAATTACCCGCCGATGATCCCTTTGCCAGCCTGTTGACCCGTCGCGCGCCGAGCGCGGTGCAATTATCAACCGGCGAACCGCAGCTTTTTGAGACCACAGAAGGGGCCGAGACTTTCCTGTTTCAGGCACAGGGCAATACGGCGCTTATCCGTTATCTTTGCGACGATAATCACAGCCATACATTGGAATGCTCTTTGCTGGACGGAGAGCGTGGCGAGGAAGTGCATTTGCTGACCGCCAAACGTTCCCCGCGTGGCGATGTAACCTATAAGGATAGCGAGGGCGTAACCGTATTGCGGGTAACTGCCAATGGCGGCGCGACCCTGTTCCAGCCGGACCATAAAACCTTGAGCCCCCATTATGACAGTTTTTCCAATGGCAAGGCGGTCTTGCCGGTTGTCGGTGTCAGTGTCTCCCTGCAAGCTCCGCCGGCCAATCGGGCTATGGTGGAAGAGCGCATGCGCCGGGCCAGTGAACTTCTACAACAGCGTTATGGTTTTTTCATTCCCTTTGTCGCCCCGGGGCGCTCCAATCACGACAATGCGGTGCTCGCCGATACGGTGCTGACAACCGCCAAGGCGCTGGATGTGGTGGCCTCTGATTCGCTGGGCGCCAAGGTTTTGCGCGAGCGCCTCGACATGGTTGAAATCGTCCGGGGGAATCAGGCCGAGATTGCCCTGAAAGGGCGCACCCTATTGGTTGTCTACGACCCCCATGGGGATATAGAAGGCCGCCCGTCATCGCTGATGATTGCCCGTTTTCTTGAAGTTAATTTATAACGGGCACCTTGGCCGTGTTTATGGCTCCTGACCCTAGCTCCCCCAAGCCTCAAGCTCCCGGGCCCTTATTTTGTGCCATTTTGAGTATTTCCCTGAATTGCGCGGGGCTTTGTCACAAAAAATTGTCCTTGTTCCGCCTTATTCCGGTCTTTCATGGGCCCCATTCGACCATATATTAACATTCATGCGCTATTTCCGTTCCATGATGTTAGGCCTTACATTCGCGGCAGTTACTGCCCTTGGCGCCAGCGTGTTTGCGGCGGATGGCTCGGTAATGCCAAAATTTGACTTCGATAAAGGCCCGGGCGTTGCCATGGCGCCAGTAGCGGCGGTGCTGAGTGATCGCGGCAGTGGTGATTATAGTCGCTTCTATACACCCGTAATGGTGCAGGAATCCTTGCGTGATATGCGCGCCCAGCAACAAGAAGAAATGGATTTGCAAAGAGAAGCCGCCTACACATCCAATGTTTGTGACATCCGCCTTTCGGCCACCATTAATTGGGGGCGTTCGCGTAATTGGCCGCAACATCGCTCTCTGGCGGCCGCCTGCGATGATGCCCTGTCAGCCCTTGAAGCGGTGTGCCGTGGCGAGTTGAAGAAGCAAGTGCAAGAACAGATTAGCAGCTTCCAATGCTATGGCGACGGATCGGGCCCCAATCTGACCGGTGGCACATTGCGCTATGGGGCCGGGGCCAGTGGTGGTTATACCCGCACCCGCGATTATCTTGAGCAAAAGCTTGGCGATTAAAGGCACTGTCCCTTAAAAATTATCCTTACCCTGACGAAGATGTGCAAAGACTTGCGCTGGCGTGGCCTTCTGCATGCCAAGTCTTGCCATCATATCATCGCTATCGGCCCTTAAAAAAGGATTGGTCTTTTTTTCCAGACCTAAAGGGCTGGGTATGGTCGGCTTATGGCTTGCGCGCAATTCTGCAATCTGTTGGGCGCGTTCGATCAGGGCCCGATTTTCCGGATCCACCGACAAAGCATAATCGGCATTGGCCTTGCTATATTCATGGGCACAAAAAATATCGGTGTTATCGGGCAGGGCGCGCAATTTCTCAAGCGAGTGCCACATTTCTTCGGCGCTGCCCTCAAACAATCGCCCGCAGCCAAGCGAAAACAAAGTATCGCCGACAAAGGCGACAGCAATATCGGCAAAATGATAAACAATATGTCCGGCCGTATGGCCGGGGGTTTCGATCACTTTCGCCTGCAAGCGTCCAAGGGCAATGGTCTCGCCTTCGCCGATCGTCTGGTCGCAGGCCGGGATCGCCATACGCTCCCCGCCGGGGCCAATAATCCTGCAGCCCCATTGGTCTTTCAGGACCTGATTGCCACCCGTATGGTCCCCATGCCAATGGGTGTTGAAAATGACATCCAGTGACCAGCCTTGGGCGCTCAGCGCTTTGTTGATGGCTTCGGCGTCGGGGGTGTCAATGGCGGCGGTTTTGCCATTGGCGACATCATGGATCAAAAACCCGTAATTATCCTGCAGGCAGGGAATTTGTGCGATAATGGCAGCAGGCTTGCCGGAAAGCGCATAGTTGTGGAGATAGAGGCTCATGAACCATTTATAGCCTTAACGCGGCATTAAGTCATGTGGTCTGGAATAATCCGGCAAGAGGATTTTTGAAGAGGTTTGCAGCCATGAGAACCGATGTTCTCGATTTTTTGCGATTTTATGAAACGCCGCTCGGATGTTCGGTGCGTGATATTTTATGTGAACGCATTGGGGCCGCATGGCCGGGACTGAAAGATTATCGCAGCGGCATTTTCGGCTATGGCTGGCCTTATCGCCGGGCGCTGGACCTTTCCGAGCGTGTCATCCTGTTGGCACCGCAGGAAATGGGTGCGCTTGCCAATGGCAGGAACAGCAATGCAGTGCTGACGGCAGATTTGCTATGGCCCTTGGCGGATGCCTCGCTGGATCGACTGCTGGTGGTCCACGGGCTGGAGGAAACCGCCGACCCGCGGGCATTATTGCGGGAGATATGGCGGGTGCTGGCCGATGATGGCAGTCTCATCATCATTGCCGCCAATCGTCGCTCGGTCTGGTCGATGGTGGAAAAAACGCCTTTTGCGGCCGGACGGCCATGGACAAGGGGACAATTGGACAGATTTTTGCGGGCCTCGCTTTTTGTGCCAACCCGGTGGAGCCGTGCTTTGTTCATGCCGCCCTTTAATGCCGGTTTTGTGGTCCGCACCGCCAATGCCTGGGAGCGCTCTGGCGGGGTGCTATGGCCAAGCTTTTCCGGCGTCACCATGGTCGAGGCGCGCAAGGAAATGGCCTTGCCCATAGGCGGAGCCAAGGCGGAAAAGCTGACCGCCCGCATATTGCGCCCGGGGGTCATGGCTCCAAGCGGTGCAAACTCTTGTGATAGGCCTTGAAAACTGCCGCCAGCTTGGGCATGACTGTTACTAGTTTCAGATGTAACAATCAAATATGGAAAAAGGTCAGCCATGCCCGCTCCCACACCTCGCCCCGGCATTATGGATATTATCGCCTATAAGCCGGGCAGCGCCCGATCGACAGCGTCCAGAATCTACAAGCTTTCCTCCAATGAAAGCGCCTTGGGACCAAGCCCCAAAGCGATAGAGGCCTTCAAGGCAGCGGCCAATGATCTGCATATCTATCCGGATGCGGGAGCAAGCGCCTTGCGCGAGGCGGTGGCGGCAGAATTTTCCATCAACCCTGATCTGGTGGTTGCCGGCGCTGGCTCTGACGAAATATTGATTCTTCTCATGCGCGGCTATCTTGGCCCCGGGGACAGCATGGTAATGAGTCGCCACGGCTTTGCCATTTATGCCATTGCCACAACCGGCTGCGGGGCCGAGGTCATTCGCGCCGATGAGCAAAATCTCACCACCCATGTGGATAATCTTTTGGCGGCGGTCAAACCCAATACCAAAATGATGATGTTGGCCAATCCCAATAATCCCACGGGCACGCTTTTATCGGGGGCGGAGCTACGGCGTTTGCGGGCTGAATTGCGCGATGATATTTTGCTGGTGCTGGATGCAGCCTATGCGGAATATGTGGAGGCTGACGATTATGAAGACGGCATCGGCATGGTCAGCGCGGCCATACAATCGGGGGCGAATAATGTTTTTACCACCCGCACTTTTTCCAAGCTTTACGGCCTTGGGGGCTTGCGGGTTGGCTGGGGCTATGGACCGGAACCGGTGATCGCTGTGCTCAACCGTTTGCGCGGGCCGTTCAATGTCAGCGCCCCGGCGCAGGCGGCGGGGGCCAGCGCCCTGGCCGATAAGGAATTTGTAGCGCGCCATCTGGCCCATAACAAAGCCGAACGGGCGCGCCTGTTTGAAGCTCTGCAAGAGCTTGGGTTTCATCCCATACCAAGCCATACCAATTTCCTGCTGGTGGGTATGAAGGGCGATGAACCTCAATCTCGCGCCGCTATGGCCGAGGCCCTGAACGCCCATCTCACGCAACAGGGAACCATTGTGCGTCCGGTAAAAGAATATTTCCTGCCCGATTATCTGCGCATGTCGGTGGGATCTGTTGAGGCCAATAGCGCTTTGATAGAAGCGCTGCGTTGTTTTACATAAACCCGCCTATCTTTCGCAAGGCAAGACAAGCCCCCCTCTCCCGATTGCGGGAGAGGGGTCGGGGAGAGGGCACCAAAGCTTCAAAATGAAATAAAGCTCATTAACGAAATCAATCTGCCCTCATCCCTGTCCCTTCTCCCGGGCCCGGGAGAAGGGGACGCAAGCTTGAAAAAAGATGCTTTGTTTTTTGATAATGTGGCATGGTGATCATATATGGGCGACTACACAAATATTAGAGCACTTCCCGAAAAGTGGGTCCTTCGACAAGCTCAGGATGAGGCCGGTTTTCGGATAAGAAGTGCTCAAAAACAAAAACTTAGAGCCCGGTTTTGATTCCATCAAAACCGAATAGGCTCTAAACGCGCCAGACACTTAAGGCGGATATCGAACGTACCTGAGCGCATAGCATGGCAGACATTGCGGAAATTACGGCCACTTGGCTTTGCTGTGCGCAGGCAATACCCGATAGAGAATTACATTGTTGACTTTGCCATTCGAAAAACTCGATTGGTGATTGAAATCGATGGAGGGATTCATAAGTTTGAGCATGTGAAAGCGGGTGACAAAATTCGCGATGAACGATTGGAAGTCTTGGGTTGGAAAGTGCTGCATATTTCTACGGAAATCGCAATGACACCTGATCTGTTGATGGCCATCGTGCAAAAAGAGCTTGGCCTGTAATTTTTATTTTTCACCATGAAAGGCGCCGACTATCGCCGGGTGATTCTTGTTGATGAGTAAGAACGTGGTGGAAGGGATAGCGTTAAAGAAAATGAAACCATAAGCGCAAAACAGCAGCACTCAAGCTCCATGGCTGCTACATGCTCATATATTCTAAACAAAATTTTGTGAAACTATCCCCTTGAAAAAGCCGCAAAAACATGCAGCAATTTCAATATTGTTCTCGAGTTCAGTAAATGTGGAGTTCGCGTGATGACACAAAAGCAAAGTGAGAAAGCCAAACCATCAAAAGATTTTATAAGACAGATGCAGGGCTATAGCCTGACCACGGCGCAAATTTTTTATCGCATGCCAGATTACCATTCCCTGATGCAGGAATATCTTTGGCAGGATTATGACATGTTCCCGGATTTTCCGGTGCTGAAAAAATTCCTCACTTTCTGGCAGGAAAAACTCGAAGGCCCGCTGCATTCCATCTATGTGGCCCACACCAAACTCATTCAACCAGCAGAATTGAAAATGCTCGATGGTGAATTTGTGCTGAACTAGAGCCTATTCTGTTTTGATGGAATCAAAGCCGAGCTCTAAGTCTTTGCTTTTGAGCACTTCTTATCCGAAAACCGGCCTCATCCTGAGCTTGTCGAAGGACTCACTTTTCGGGAAGTGCTCTAGGGGATCGCCCCTGATCACTTCCTGCTCGCGCGCAAATATTTTTAGGGCAATTATCAACACTCAAATATTGACTCGCCCTTTAGGGGGGGGGGTACGCTTCCTGTGTCAAACAGTATCGGGAGGATAAAATGGACGGCTTTGATTTTGAGTTTTATTCACTTACCTCGGAAATGAATGATTTTTCAGATGCGACATTTTTTGACAACATACCGTCGTCTCTTTTAGGTGAGATTATGGGATCAATGTATCATCGCGATGCACATGATCAACCAGGTGGATTGTACTATGACGGGCCGGGGACTCAGGACGATGGGCAATTTGCAGACGCTCATACGTTGTTAAGCGATATGCTTGGTGTGCCGAGCGCCATTCAATTTTTAGACGCACTAACTTTTGCTGATTCTTGGGCGAGGGAGAACTTGGAATTCAGGCCGGCGCCCGGGCAGAGCCAAGAAGAAATTATACAGGATACAGCCTTTCAGATTGCGACTGCGATAGTTTATAATGATGAAAGCGCTATTGAATTCTACTTTGGGACGCCGAGTATTTTTATTCAGATCTTTCGTGCCATGAGTGGAAACTCGGGGGGTGGGAACGATAGCACTAGCACTATTGTTGGTGGTGGTATTCGCGGTTAAACTTGGGTTCGGTTTCAGTATTTTCTGGCTCAACGGTTCTAAGCATAAAAGTTCTATGTGAAAGCAAGAAGATTAAAGATGCTATGAAAGATGATCACCTCCCAAAGCCGTTTTGTATAAAGAACCCATATTGCTGGGAATATACCTATGATGAAGGTTGTTATAAGCTTTGATGAGCCAAGGCACCAATGTATCAATGCAAATAAGAGAGAAGCGATAACGACAATCACAATTTTGTTTGATGTGAATTGTCGCAGTAAATGAATGGCCTGACCTCGAAATATCACTTCTTCCAGAAAGCCTGCTGACAGAGCGGCGTATATAACAACACTGTAATAAGCGAGCCTTGAGTCATTCGGGAAGGCATAGCTATCGCAAAGCCTGAAACAATTACGCTCTAATATCCATAAGCCAATGCGCTGCGTAAAAACATAATCAAGCGCGAAGGCAAAAATTATTGCAACAATAACTCCACCAAACAATGGGGATTTTTTGAGCATTATTTTAATGTGATTTGCGGCATTGGCGCGGATTAACAGGAAGAGTGTTATTGACGGGATAAGAAAGTAAACAAGAACATCAAACAACCAAATATTTGCAATGCTAACTTGAGTGCGGGTTGTGTGGATGAGAAAAAAATCATTCAGAAAATAAGGCCAAGCCAGAAGCGCAAACACCCAGACGGCTTGGAATTTATTTACCTTGGTGCTCATATTCGCCTTTTCTGCACTTATTTCCAATAATTCAATTGGTGTTTGAATTATATGATGGCGACTATAAATAATGTTACCGAAGATGTATAGAGAATGCTCTGCAATAGTCCGACCGGTTTGATGCTGACCCTGACTTAGGGGTTTTATATGACGCGCCCTGTCCCCTTAAATAGACCCAACAAAGTCTAACCCGCGTTTCAGGCCTTTATCGTCCATGCCATAGCCCACGAGGAAATGTTCTGGCCCTGCTTCAAAGGCGGCAAAGTCGGCGGTGATGTTGGCGGCGCGGCCGGTTTTTTTGTCGACGGCAACGCAGGTTTTCACATCTTTGACATCGCGGTTCAAAAGCATGTCCTTGGCATAATAAAGACTGCGCCCGCTATCGAGCACATCATCCACCAGCAAGATGCGCTTGCCTTCCACCGGGTGGGTAAAGTCTTTTATCAGCTCCACAACCCCGGAAGAAAAACGGTCAGTGCCGTAAGAGGCAAGCTGGACAAAATCAATTTCCGGGTCGCCCCCATGGCGGGTGATGGCGCGGGCTAGATCAGCGCCAAACATGAAGCCACCCGTTAAAACAGGTGCCAGCACAAACGGGCCATCATAAAAGCTCGCAATTTGCTTGCCCAGCTCGTCGACCCTTTTGGCGATCTCTTGTGTTGAAAACAAAACCTTCATGAAGCTACCCCTTGTTAAACCCGCAAATGTAATTCTTTTCTGGTAACGCTCACCGCTGATCCCTTGGCTAAAGCCAAGGGGCGCGGCCCTGCCAAACAACAAAACCCCTCTTATTCCGTAGCGGGTTCTTTCTCAAGGGCGGGCTTTTGCTCAAGAGCAATGGGGGCAGGCTCATTGTTGCCGGACCAGCCGCCTGTCATGCTTTCCATAAAAAATTGCTGGCGCTCTTCGGCGCTCACCGGCAGGGCCATATTATCCGGCGGCACCAGAGTCAGTTTCACCCGGGCAACACCGTCCGGGGCCGGTGCGCGCGACAGGAAGGGCGTTTCCATCATGGGTAGGAGCTGGCGCGATTGCGGGGCAAATTCCCACGCAGCCAGCAATACATTGCGGGCATCATAGGCTTCGGCGCGCAGCATGGGCGCGGCCAAGGCTGTGTCGCCCTCATGGCGTATAGTGCCGCGCAATTCGATAACCGGACCGCCCGATGACATGGCATAACGGTGCTGGGTCGAGATGATTTTCACCGGATAAATCTCCGGCTGATAAAGGCCGAGCGCGGCGTATAGGCGCTGGCTGCCCGGCGCATAGTCCATAATCTGCCCACGGAAGATATAAGCGCCAGCCATCATGCCAACAAAAACCCCGGCCCATGCCATCCAGCCAAGCGCTTTTATGGGGGTCAGCCGGCGGCGGGCCTGACGGCGGGTATGCTCGCGAAAATTATCGACCGCATCATCGCCGGGGGTATAAACAAAGGGGGTCGGTTCTTCCGGCTCTTGCGGTTTTTCTGCCGTCTGGCCGCGTTTGATTTCCGGCAATGCGATAACCGGTATTTTAATCGCGGCAATGCTTTTCATGGCGATATGTGCCGAACGGGTCAGCACATTACCCAATGTGGTAAAGGCCGATCCGGCATCTTGCGCGAGGGCCTGTAATTCCTCGGCTTGGCGCGCGGCGTTCGGATCATGGGGAACAATCGCCGTGCCGGTTTTTGTGCCGTCCTGCATTTCTGCTTCGGCCGTGCCGGGGCCGCGTTCGGTCAGCGCATCTTCCAGCGCTTGCAATTCCCGATGGAAGGGCGAATTGCTGGCGCGCTCTTCGGCCTGACGAATGGCCTGCACCTCGGCTTCAATCTGTTCCCAATCGGCCTCTTCAATATCCGATCCGGATTCTGGCGCAAACTCTTCTTCTGGTGCGGTGGATAAATCCTGTTCGCTGACAAAGTCATTTTCATAAATATCGCTCACCGGATCGCCATCATTGAGATAGGCAAGAGCGGTGGTACCGTCAAAGCGCGGCGCCTGTCGGGGGCTGTGTTGAAAATCCTGCGTTTGAAAATCCCGCCTGCGGGCACCAGCCAAAGAGGTGTGGGGAAGGGATTTTCCGAATTGGCGCGATCTGCCGCTTTGGGCATCCGGGTCCAGCGGCGTTAACATTTCTATCGGCACTGGTGATGGCACATACCAGCTTTCCGCGCAGGCAGCGCAGCGCACAGAGCGCCCGCTTGTGGGAATGCAGGCATCGTCAATGGCGTAATTGGTCTGGCAGTGGGGGCAGGTGACGATCATGACATTGCCTCCCTGTCACAGACAGAATCACACCATATTGCGGGCAAAACTGCCCCTTGCATGGATGATGCGGCTTTGGGCATAACAGAGGCAGGCAAAGCAGGACGCCGTGCCTTTCGCAATGTTGTTACAGGAGTGCCCATAGGGTGGTCATTGCACAAAGCCATAAGCAAAGATCGGTTCTCGTTAATTTCGAGAATGTCGGCCTTAGCTATGATGGCGTCAGCGAAACATTGCGCGATGTGAATATGGTCATTCGCGATGGCGATTTCCGCTTTCTCACCGGCCCGTCCGGTGCCGGTAAAACCTCGCTGATGCGGATGATCTATCTGGCGCAAAAGCCCTCTAACGGTCGGCTGACCCTGTTTGGCGAGGATATTAGCCAATTGCCCCGCGACCAATTGCCCCTGATGCGTCGCCGCATCGGCGTGGTTTTTCAGGAATTTCGCCTGCTGGAGCATCTGACCGCCTTTGAAAACATAGCCCTGCCCATGCGGGTACAAGGCGTTAACCAAAATGAATACGCACAAGATGTAACCGAATTGTTAACCTGGGTCGGTCTGGGGGACCGCGTTAACGCTTTGCCGGAGACCCTTTCCGGGGGTGAAAAGCAACGTGTGGCCCTTGCCCGGGCGCTGGTATCCAAGCCGGATCTGATTTTGGCCGACGAGCCCACTGGCAATGTCGACCCGATTATGGGCGAGCGGATTATGCGCCTGCTGGTGGAATTAAACCGCCTCGGCACGGCGGTTATTGTGGCGACCCATGATCTGACACTGGTGCGGCGCATGAAAAAGAATATTCTGCGCCTGAAAGATGGCCGTCTCAGCCTCCATGGCCCCTTAAAAGACACGACCCCGGTGACAGGGGCTGAAGCCTCTTCGCGCGCTGCAGGCAATGAACGCTCGGCTCTGGGGGCATGAAGCCATGAGTGCCGACACTCAAAATGCCAGACCATCAAGGCGAAGGCCGCTTTTGCCGGAAGCGGGGGCCGCCGGTGCGCCGCTGATGACGGTAATCGCGGTCATCAGCTTTCTTGCCTGTCTGGCGCTGGCCGGGTTTTTCTTTGTCCGTCAGGCAGCGCAGCAATGGACCAGCGATTTATCCGGCTCGATAACGGTGCAAATTGTTGGCGACAGTCCGTCGGTGATTGATCGTGATATTGCGGCGGCAGAAAATATTTTGCGGGCCACCAGCGGGGTTGAGGAGATCAGGGTTTATTCGCTGGAGCAAAGGCGCAAATTATTGGAGCCATGGCTCGGCAAGGGCCGGGTCAGTGACAGCCTGCCGGTGCCGGGCATTATTGCGGTCGAGGTCAGTCCGGCCTTGCGCAAGGATTTGTCCGGTCTGCAAGCAGATCTGGCCAATCGGGCACCGGGGGCGCGCCTTGACGATCACGGGGTGTGGAATGACAGCCTTTCAGCTTCGGCGCGCACCGGGCAGGCTTTAGCCTTTGGCATTTTCCTGTTGATTATGGTGGCTGCCTGCGCGGTCATCATCTATGCGGCGCGGGCGGGGCTGGCTGCCAATAAGGAAATTATCGATGTCCTGCATCTGGTCGGCGCGAGCGATGAA
>JALSJA010000010.1 GCA_026989615.1 Parvularculaceae bacterium
CTCCCATAAATATATTGCGAGGCTGGACGCCAGAGCGCCAACAGCCGATTTTATGCGTCGGACCAATAGGGGGTTTGCGGTTTAATGAAATTTCCCCGAAATACTTGTCCACTCTCTCTAAAGGTAGTTAGAGGGAAATTCGGGCGGCTTGTCATCAGTTTTTTTACTATCAGGGGGAAATTATTTGCAAAAATATGGACAGGTGGAATTTTACCCAGAATTGCCCCCCTTTGACTGCGACCAAGCGTATTTTTTGCATGGATACAATTTTGTGGGGAATAATTCTGTTTGACGCGATCCAGTTAGAGCCTTTTCGGTTTTTATTGAATCAAAACCGGGCTCCAAGTTTTTGTTTTTGAGCACTTCTTCTCCGAAAACCGGCCTCACCCTGAGGATCTGCGAAGCAGAGTCTCGAAGGGCCCACTTTTCGCAGAAGTGCTCTATCTCCGGGATAATCGTTGCGCAGCAGTAACTACATTCTGCATCAGCATGGCAATGGTCATGGGGCCAACGCCACCGGGCACGGGGGTGATGGCGCCGGCGACGGGCAGGGCGCTGTCAAAATCCACATCGCCCACAAGTCTGGTTTTACCCGGACCTTTTTCAGGGGCATCCATGCGATTGATCCCCACATCGATGATCGTCGCCCCCGGTTTTATCCAGTCGCCACGCACAAACCGCGCCCGACCAAGACAGGCGACCAGAATATCAGCGCGAGCAATATGTTGCTCGAGATTCTTCGTGCGACTATGTACAATCGTTATGGTGCAATTTTCTTGCAGCAAAAGTTGCGCTATCGGCTTACCGACAATATTGGATCGCCCAATGATGACCGCCTCAAGGCCAGAAAGGTCTTCCCCGCGATGGCGCTTGGCCAGAATGATGCAGCCCGCCGGGGTGCAGGGAATGAGCGCCTGATCCCTTAGCCCTGTCGTCAGCAGGCCGACATTGACCGGATGAAACCCGTCCACATCTTTTTCGGGCCGAATGAGGCGCAGAACCTTGGCACTGTCAATATGATCGGGCAAAGGTAATTGCACCAATATGCCATGGATGGACGGGTCTTCATTCAAAGCTTCAATGCGCGCCAATATATCGGCCTCGCGGGTGGATGCGGGCAGGGAATATTGCACAGAATGCAGGCCGATTTTCTCGGCCATTTTACCTTTATTACGCACATAAACCTGTGAAGCCGGATCTTCGCCGACCAGCACCACCGCAAGGCCGGGGGTGAGATTGTTTTGTTTTAACTGCAAGACTTGCCGGGTCAGGTTTTCGGTAATTTCCTGGGCAATGGCTTTGCCATCAATCAGCATGGCCTGTGATTTGGAAGGCGACATAGTTTAATCCGCGTCTGGCTGGTTTTCAGGTCGGGCCTTTAGGAAGGCTTCAAGCTCATGACAGGCTTTGTCAATGGCGACAAGGCGTGGATAGGGGGCAAGATCGGTTTTGAACCGCCGTGCCGAATAAATCTGTGGAACAAGATAGCACTCAAAAAGACCCGGCCTGTCTTCATGGGCAAAGACACCGCCCGGGTTATGGCTGGCAAGCAGTTTTTCCAGTGCCGAAAAAGCCGCGCTGATCCATTGGGCCGTCCAGCGGGCAATATCGCCGTCGGTCGCATTGTAATGCCGTTTTTGATATTGCAGCAGGCGCAAATTATTGAGGGGGTGGGTGTCGCAGCCAATCACCGCCGCCATGGCGCGTATCCGGGCTTTTGCCACCATGTCCCCCGGCAATAAGGGCTGATCAGGATAGGCCTCTTCCAGAAATTCGATAATGGCTGGAGATTGGGTGAGGATGGTGCCATCATCCAATGCCAATGCCGGGACCAGCCCTTGCGGGTTTTTTGCCAGATAGTCCGCGGATTTATGGGCGGAGGCGCGCAAATCTACCGGCTCAAGGTCATAGTCCAACCCTTTCAAATTCAAGGCAATTCTGGTTCTGTGGGCGGTACCGCTGCGCCAATAGGAATAAAGTTTCATCAAACTGCTCTTTTGTCTGGTTTCTGGCTCTTGCCAGAGATAGTTACAGATGTTACTAATAATGACTGACTGATTCGAGACCCCATATCTAAACCATATGGGGCGGGCATGGGCCAAATCATTGCGGCCTTCTTACCCCTGTTTCCCGTTGAAAGCGTTTTTATTTTGGAGATTTAAGTTATGGCGCAATTACCAGAAAATCCAATTGGCACGGACGGTTTTTCCTTTGTCATGTATTGCTCGGACAAGCCCGAGATTTTATCGGCCCTGTTTGAAAAAATGGGCGTTCCGGCGATTGCCAGACATAAGGATAAAGACATTACCCTGCATCGCTCCGGCGAGATCAATTTTCTTGTCAGCAATACGGACACAGATTTTGCCAGAAAATTCTTTGAGCAACATGGTCCATCCGCCTGTGCCATGGGCTTTTGTGTCAAGGATGCAAAAGTCGGTTTTGAAAAAGCCGTTTCCCGTGGTGCGATTGCGGTCAATGACGAGAATGACCCGATCAAGGCCCCCAGTATGGAAGGCATTGGCGGTGCGCGCCTTTATCTGATTGACGAATATGGCGACAAGGATTTCTTCCAGCATGACTTTTCGCTGATCGACAATAAGCAATGGGAGATTATAGGCTTTAGCGGCGTGTTCAATATCGACCACCTTACCCATAATGTGAAACGCGGTGGCATGGCGATCTGGGCGAAATATTACGAAGACATTTTCAATTTTCAGGAAATTCGCTTTTTTGACATTGAAGGTAAAAAAACTGGTCTGTTTTCAAAAGCCATGGCCAGCCCTGACGGACGCATTCGCATTCCGTTAAATGAAAGCCAGGACGACAAATCGCAGATTGAAGAGTTCTTACAGGAATATAATGGCGAGGGCATCCAGCATATCGCGCTTTCCACTCAAAATATTTACGAATCGATCCCGGCCATGCGTGCCAAAGGGATCGAGTTTCAAGATACGATCGACACCTATTTTGATCTCATCGACAAACGTCTGCCGGGTCATAAGGAGGATGTCGCCAAGTTGCGCGAGCAGAAAATCCTGATTGATGGCGGCCCGTCTCAAGGGGGTGGCTTCCTGTTGCAGATCTTCTCCACCAATGCCATTGGCCCGATCTTTTTTGAGTTTATTCAACGCAAGGGCAATGACGGCTTTGGCGAAGGTAATTTTCAGGCCCTGTTCGATTCCATCGAGCTGGATCAAGAGCGCAGAGGGGTGATTTAATCATGGCTAGAAACTGGTTCATGCCCCGCTATGTGGAAGGCAATGCCTCGCGTCAGGCCCATGCGGATATGCCCGAAGGCACTTATGAACGGGAAAATTCCAAAGAAGGGTTTTTCGGCCCGGCTTCCTTCCTCCATCATCAAAATCCACCAACGGGCTGGACCAGTTTTGAAGGCCCGCTGCAACCGCATCTCTATGATCTGATGGCGGTTGCCCATGACGGGGCGATGCCATGGCAAGCGCCGAAAATATTGTCCAATGGCGCAACGGAAATTCGCTTCTGGAAACTGTCCGGCAATATGCCGTCACTGGCGCGCAATGGCGATGGTGACCAGCTCTTGTTTATCCATCAAGGTGAGGGGGCGCTGTTTTGCGATTATGGCCATCTCGACTATGAGGCCGGAGATTATATTGTTCTGCCCCGTGGCACTATGTGGCGCCTTGAAGCGGTCAAGCCATCGGCAATTTTAATGGTGGAGGCCACCAACAGCCATTACGCCCTGCCTGATAAGGGGATGATGGGTAATCATGCGATCTTTGATCCGGCGATGATGGATGCACCCAAAATTGATGATGCGTTCAAAGCCCAGCAGGGCGATGTTGAAACCCGCCTCGAGATCAAGAAACGCGGTGAGATTTCTGTAGTCACTTTTCCGTTCAATCCTCTCGATGCTGTTGGCTGGCACGGGGAGTTGGCGCCTGTTAGAATAAATGTGCGTCATATCCGTCCGCTGATGTCGGACCGCTATCATGTGCCGCCTTCAGCCCATACAACTTTTGTCTCGGACCGCTTCGTGGTTTGCACCTTTGCTCCGCGCCCATTCGAGACCGATCCCGGGGCGCTGAAGGTGCCGTTCTTCCATAATAATGATGATTATGACGAAGTGCTATTTTATCACGCCGGGGATTTTTTCTCGCGGGATAATATTGACGCCGGCATGATGACTTTCCACCCGGCGGGTTTCACCCATGGACCACATCCCAAGGCACTGAAAAACATGCTGACACAGAGCAAAAAAGCGACCGATGAATATGCGGTGATGATTGACACCCGCGATCCGCTGGATATTCACGCAGCGGCTGAAAAGGTGGAAAATAAAGATTACGTCAATAGCTGGAAAGGTTGATGGTTTTGGTGTAAGCAAAAACAGCTGCGCTCTCATCACTCATCATTGTTCAAAAGGAAAACCATGAAACTCGCTTCCCTTAAATCCGGCCGCGATGGCCGTCTGGTATTGGTGTCCAATGACTTAACCCGCTATACGGATGCGACGCGCATTGCGCCAACCCTGCAGGCGGCGCTGGATGATTGGCAAAATGCCGAGCCGCGCTTGCGCGAATTGGCGCAAAGCCTTGAGGCCGGAGCGGCACCGGTAGAGCGGTTTCATGAACGTGAATGTGCGTCGCCCCTGCCACGGGCTTTTCAATGGGCCGATGGTTCCGCCTATGTCAATCATGTGGAATTGGTGCGCAAGGCCCGTAATGCGGAAATGCCGGAAACCTTCTGGACGGACCCGCTCATGTATCAGGGCGGTTCGGACAGCTTTATCGGACCGCGCGATCCTATCAGCCTCGCCGACGAAGCTTGGGGCATTGATATGGAAGCGGAAATCGCGATCATTACCGGCGATGTGCCCATGGGAGTTTCTCCCGAAGTGGCGCTCGACTACATCAATCTTATTATGCTGGTCAATGATGTGTCCTTGCGCGGCCTTATCCCCGGTGAACTGGCCAAGGGCTTTGGCTTTTTTCAATCCAAACCATCTTCGGCTTTTTCTCCGGTGGCCGTCACCCCGGATGTGCTTGGCGGTTTATGGCGCACCGGCAAGCTGCACCAAGTCCTGAATGTGGATTATAATGGCAAAGCTTTTGGGCGCGCCAATGCGGGTATTGATATGACCTTTCATTTTGGCCAGCTCATTGCCCATGCGGCCAAAACCAGACCGCTTTGTGCGGGTACTATTATCGGCTCCGGTACGGTCTCCAACAAGCTTGATGGCGGTCCCGGCAAGCCGGTCAGCGAGGGCGGGGCCGGCTATTCCTGCATTGCAGAAATTCGCATGATTGAAACCATTGAAAATGGCAAGCCGACTACAGAGTTCATGAAATTCGGGGATCAGGTTCGCATCTGGATGGAGGACGAGAAGGGCCATTCTATTTTCGGTGATATTGATCAAGGGGTAGAAAAATATGACCCGCCAGCGTGATCTGACACCATCCATGCTGGTTGCAAAGGGGGAGGCGCGGGACTTTATTCTCGACGAATTTATCCCCTATCGTATTGTGGTTCTCGGCAATAGGATCTCGAAATTATTGGCAAGCTCTTACGCAGAAGAGTTCAACATCACCATTCCCGAATGGCGGGTGCTGGCCGTGGTCTGTCAGTTTGACGGAGTCACCGCCTCTATCGTTACCGAAAAAACCCCCATGGACAAAGTCGCCGTATCACGGGCGGTTACGGCTTTGGTGGATAAGGGCTATGTCATCAAAGCGATTAGCCAGGACGATCGCCGCGCAGCCCTGCTCAGCGCCAGCCGCGAGGGGCGCAGCATCTTTGAAGAGATTGCCAAAATCGCCCTTGGTATGGAAGCGCAGGTATTGAGTGTTTTGTCGAACGAAGAACGCGAGCAAATCAAAACCATTCTTGATAAATTGCTGGTTCAAGTTTCTTCGATGAATGAGGATGGCTAATTCAAACCCGGCCAGCCAGTCCAAATTTGTCCATTACCCGCCAACCAAAAGCCTTGGTTTGATCAAGCAAAGGATTCACGCCCGGCGGGGTCGGTTTCAAGCCTTTTTGTCGCAGGAAATGATTCATGCATTGCACATTGGCCTCGCGAATAGAATATCTGGACCGCCAGGTGATCGACAATGATATGGACACTGAATCACCATTTTGCACCCAATGGGGGGCTTTGACCGGCATGGCGACGCCCTTGCCGGGGGTCAAATGATGAGCCGTCATTTTCTCATCATAGGCAGGGTCATGAACGAGATTTCTGTGCCCGCCACCATGATAGGCTTCGTGCAATTCCGGCCTGACAATGCTGTCATCATTTGCCGGATAGGCGTTCATGGTTTTGCTGCCCTTGATTTGCAGCAAGATATTATGCTCCGGGTCCATGTGAAATGGCGTGATCGAGCCCGGGGAGGTGACAAAGACAAAACATTGGCGCCGATATATAGGGCCGGTAGCGCGTTCGATAATTGGCTGCAATTCATCCAGCATAGCATTTAGAAAATCGCTATAGGCCGGGTCCTGTTCAATATTTTTCATGACCAGCCAGGACGCGTTTTCTTCTATGGTTCTTATGGTTTGTGCCGGGGTCAATCCGTTATCATTGGGCTTGTCGGGATCGACGGTCAGGGGGTTATCGCCGCGCGAATATTCTATTTTTTCAAGCGGCGTTCGTTCGGCCAATTGCGCCAGCGGTTCCAGCGAAAACAAATCATTATTATCGAGATTATGCTCGATAATACCCGATTGGTCAGGATAGAGTTCGGCAAATTTCTGTTTGGTCTGCTTGGTAAAAACACCCATATATCACCTGTGACTATTAAATTTCCGGCTTAATATTTCGAGGTTTTGCGTGAGCCGGGCCAGAAGCAACCCACGCCCTCCTTGTAAAGCAATGATCCATTGGGAGATTTCCCGGCGCTCGCGCCAAATATGATTGATCATTGGGTGATCAGGTTTGGCGCAAGAATCGACCAGCGTG
>JALSJA010000011.1 GCA_026989615.1 Parvularculaceae bacterium
CCCCGTGCCTTCCATCAACGAGACAAAACGGCGCGGGCCGATCTGGTCGAGCGCCAGCACCGCCGGCACATTCAGCGAATGTTGCAGGGCCTCTTCAACACTGACATCCCCGTGAAAGGCGCGGCTGAAATTTTCCGGTCGGTAAGTGCCAAAGGTATAAGGTGCATCATCAATCAGGGTTTTGGTCGAGGCCGTGCCATCATCAAAAGCAATACCATAGATAAACGGCTTCAAGGTTGAACCGGGGGAGCGCAAGGCGCGGGTCATATCGATCCACCCCCCTTGCAGATGGGTGCCAGCGGAGCCCACATGCACGCGCACCGCGCCAGAGCGGTTTTCAACCACCAAAATTGCCATGCTGGCATCATCGCCGGATGTTGCGGAAAATTCCTGCGCCAATAATTCCCCATAGCTTTGCAGGTTTTTATCAAGGGTTGATCTGACATCACCGCCTTTTGTCTGTCGGCGCAATTCATAAGCCGCATGCAGGGCCTGTCTTGGGAAGGGCTTTCTGTTTTTCGGCACCGGAGCGGCTTTGGCTTCCACAAACAAATCGGGCTCAATCAAATTGCGGGTTTTTAATTTGGATAAAATCTCCGCTCTGGCGATGCGGGCATTTTCTGGCCGCCGATCGGGACGGCGGGCCTCCGGTGCTTGCGGCAGCGCTATCAGCAAGGCCTGTTCGGCATCATTCAAGGCCCCCGGCTCTTTGCCGAAATAAGCAATACTGGCGGCGCGCACCCCTTCGAGATTGCCACCATAGGGGGTGTAAGTGAGATAAAGCTCGAGAATTTCCTGCTTGCTGAGGCGGGCTTCCAATTGCAAAGCGCGCAACATCTCAATGAATTTGGAGCCAAGATTGCGCGGCCGTGGCTCGAGCAGGCGCGCCGTCTGCATGGTGATGGTCGATGCCCCGGAAATAATTTCACCAGAGACCAGCATGGAGCGCGTGGCTCGCATGACGGCAATCGGGTCAACCCCCTTATGGTCCCAGAAGCGTTTGTCCTCAATCGCGATTAGGCGCTCGATAAATACCGGATCAATATCTTCCAATTCGGCTTTCAAACGCCAGCGCCGTTCGCCATCATCATCAATGGTAAAGGCATGAAGCCATGCACCATTGCGGTCCGTCACGATAGTGCTGATTTTGACCTTGTCGATTGGTGGCGGAAACAGCCGGTCGAGGATTAAAACCCCGGCAATGGCAAATATGAGCCCGACAGAAACAAGCGCCAGCCATCGGAACCTGCCCCATGGCCAGCCTATTTTTCTGCCAGTCCTGAAAACCATGGCGCAGCGCTCCTGTCAGCCAAGCCTTAAGGCGCTTGCTGTATCGCAAGCCCGCTTTCCTCGGTGCGGGCATAAACCCCCGGGCGATACATATCCTCGACCACGGCCCCCGGCAGGGTGAACTTGCCCGGGGTAACCGCGCGGACAATATAGGCAAAGGTAAAGCGGCCACTTGTCTCATCGCCGCGACGGCGCATGACATCAATCGCTGCCACAAAACGGTCATCACGGGCCTCTGCTACTTTGCCCCGGGAAATATCCCCGAGCCAGCTATAGGGGCCATAGCGCCCTGCATCCTCAGGGCGAATGACCGATTCGATTTCAAAGCCCGCCGGCAATAAATCAACCAATATCACCGGATGATCGCGGAAATCTTCCGGCTGTCCTGTCAGGCGAATGATGAATCGATCATTTTGCGATATGTTGGACAAAGGCGCCTCATCGCCTTCCATAGTGTAGATGGTTTTATCCAGCGAGAACCCTTTTGTCTCTGCGGGCGGTGCGGTTTTGGTCACCCCATAAATGGACAGGGTTCTGAACACCCCGCCATCGCCAGCATTGAGAAAACTGCTGTTTCCAAGATCATCTCTTGTGAGCATGATGGACGGCAATTTGCCGGACAAAACATCTTCGCCCATTTTAATGGTAACAGGACCAGCGCGATCAATCATCCGCGCTGCTGCCAACAGAATAAAGGCCTTCTCCTGCGTGTTGAGGCGCGATTCTTCCTTCATCCTTTTGTCCATATCTTCGGCAAATTTCTCGATCAATTCGTCATTGCCAAGGTCCGCGGCAATCGCCAGCATCGCCGCTGAATCCCGCAAGGGCGATTGGTAATAATTGCCGGTATTGTCATAACCCACAGCTTTTTCAACGGCCTTGAAACTGTCGCGTGCACGGGCACGATCACCCATTTGCGCCAAAGCAGCGGCCAGATGCATGCGCGCCAGCGGGCTTTTTATTTTATCGCGATGATTGTCATGGAAATAACGCAAATCCGACAAATCTGCCCGGCCTTGCCGCGCCAAAACATAAAACGCATAGGCAGAGGTGCGGCGGCGCAAATCTTCGGTTTTGTCCGCCCAGATAGAGCCTTGCGCCACCCGCAACTGATAGGAAACACCAATATAGCCGGTTGGTTTGGTGAGATTTTGCAACGCCCCATAGGCGCGGTCCATGGCTTCATCAGGCACGGCATATCCAGCCTCTTTGGCACGATAGAGGAAATCCGTCACATAGACGCCTATCCAGCCCGTCGCATAGCGATCACCCGCCCGCCACAAGCCAAAGGCACCGTCAGGGCTTTGCCGATCAAGAATTTTATTGACCGCTTCCTGCACCCGTGGGCGCAATTCCCGCTCCGCATCGGCGCCCACAAGGCCACCCAATTTATCCACATATAGTAATGGCCAGGCCGAGGAGGTTAATTGCTCAGTACACCCGTATGGATAGCGCCTTAGACTATCGAGCAGGGATTGCGGATCAACGCCCTTAATCGGCGACCATGACAGTTTCACTTTGGTGGTTGTCGGGATATAGCCATCAAGAATATCCGGCATCGGGCTATAGCGCTCGCCGGATTTTTGCAATCTGGTTTGAATTTCCGTTGTCGGGAAATGCGCTGTGCGTATCTCGATGGGGTAAGAGCGGCTAACCGCAAAATCTCCGGGACCTGCAACCGCCAGAGATATATCAGCAATACCGGGGGTTCCAGCTTTCAGGGAGAATGTCTCGGTGCGTTTCTCACTCCGGCGCAAAGGTATGGTGAGGCTCTCATCCATCACCACCGGACCAGCGCCGGAAACCGACGCGGTATAGGTGCCCCCTGCCCCTTCGACATTATCGATCAGCAATGTTGCGGCCGCTTCATCGCCAGGAGCAAGGAAACGCGGCAGCGACAACAGCGCCGGCACCTTGTCGCGCACGGTCAATGGCTGGTCGCTATTGCCGATTTTACTGGCTGACCATGCCACTGACATAATCCGCAATTCGCCATTGAAATCAGGGATATCAACCGGCACTTGCGCAAGACCATTATCACCAATCTCCACAAGGCCGGAAAACAGCGCGATAGATTTTGTTGGCACAACAGAGAGGCCCTCACCACCAAGACTATCACCACCAAAGCGGGTCGGTGCGCCAAGATTGGGATTCAGCAATCTGCCATAATCATCATGCAGTCGCACCGCCAATGCTTTCTGGCCGAAATACCAATCGGTCGGGCTTGGGGATTTGAACTTGGTAAGGCGCAAAATGCCCTCATCAACAGCGGCTATGGTCATAAACACTTTGCCGCCGGAAGGTACGCCGTCAATTTTTACCGGCAGGTCAAGTTTTTGCCGTGGGCGGATCATTTCCGGCAGGTCAAGAGAGACCTCCAAAACGCGCTTGCTCATATCAAACGGAATATAGGCAACCCCCATGGCCCGGCGCGGCACTGGCTGGTCTGCCGCATGGCGCGGGGTGACCACAGTTGCCAATACATAAAAGCCATTGCCCCATTCCGCTTTGGTGGGAATGGCAATCTCGCGGGATTTACCGGTCAGGCGATAGCGCTCGACCCATTCCACCTTGTCCGTGGCGATAACAATCACCGCCTCTCCGGCATAGGGTGCATCCAGCATCACCTTGACCTGTGACCCGGGCATCACCGGTTTGTCCGGTCCGGTCAGCGTGGCCTGATCCGGGGATTGGGAACCGGACGCATAGGAGCGCCAACCCACATAAAAGCGATGGGAGCTTTTGGTTCCGGTCTTGCTATCGCTGACCTCGAGCCGGTAAGAACCATAATCCAGCGTGCGGGTAATTTTAACCGGACCGGAGCGACGACTTGTTACCTTGCCCGTCGCCACCGGAATATCGCGGTAATCGCGACGCCAGCGCCAATCGCCATTGGCGCGATACCATTCATAACGATAATCTTCTTCAAGCAAACGCCATTCCAGCGCATTGCCTTCGACCTCTTGACCCTTGGCATCAAGCAAAACAATTTCAAAACTGTTTGGCTTATTGCGACCGGTATTTTCATCGCTGCGCTTGATGCCGAGATAATATTCATCCACCCGCACCGGAACCCGGGCGCTTTCCTTCACATAGCGCCCCCCCGGCTCGGCAACACCAATCACCACTTCGGCCCGCAGAGGCCGCCCTGTGGTATCGACATTTTTGTCAATCCCCAGCAACAGGCTGGCCTTGCCATCGCCATCGGTCTGGGTTTCGCCCAATTGCAGATATTGCTGGTTGAAGGTTTTTTCTGCAAGACCAAAACTATAATCGGGATAATCCTCAAACGGGCGCGGATCGACCCGCAAGCGCGCTTCGCCTTCAACCTTCAATCCAGACCCCGGCGCACCATAGAGATAGCGCACATCAATCTCGACGACCCGCTCCTGCCCCGCAAGAATGGGTATATCTTCATCGGCATCAACCTCAACAGCAATGCGCTGGGGCACAAAATCCTCAACCGAGAAGCCTGCATAGCTTGGCTCGTCGACGCCATCAATTTCCAGCTTCACCGTCCAGCCACCACGCGGCGCAGAGGCCTGAATATCATATTGCCAGGTAAAGCCACCGGCAGCCATATCCTTGATGCGGGTAACCGCCGCTTCTGTGCGATTGGGCCGCAAAATTGTTAAGCGCACCCCGCGCCCCTCCACGGCATTGGCATTGCGGTCGCGCAGCATGGCGCTGATATGGACCTTCTCACCGGGGCGGTATATGCCACGATCAAACCAGATATAGCTGTCGACCACCGGATTGGCGCGACGACCATCCACATCGCGATCAGACAGGTCCAGCGAGGAGCGATTGAGATCAATCACCGAAAAATCACCCTTTGGCCCATAAGCCATAATCATGCTCGGGCGGCTGGCCCCTTCTCCCTGGGTCATGGGCCCACGAAAACGCACCAACCCATCGCCATCGCTTTGGCCGCGCATCAACACATCATTGTTTTGGGCAATCAATTGCAGGGACACATCACTCATGGGGCGCGCCGTTTCCAGTGACCGCACCATCACATCAATACCATCAACCCCCGAATAGGTGGTCAGCGCCATATCGGTAAACACAATCCAGCGCCAGGCCCGCGCAGCCCGATATTCCGGCGCGCCTTCCGAGGCATCTTCAATCTCTATAAAATAGGCTCCGGCGCGAAGACCGGGATTGCCGGGGTCTTTTTCCCGCAAAGAGCCGAGAGCCGCACCGAGAGGAAACACCGTTGTTACCGGTTCATTGACCACATTGGCGATATCAATTTCGCCCTCCCAGACAATAACCCCAACATCGCTGCCATCTTCCGCGTCATAGACATAGCCATAGCGGTCCTCCATGACATTCTCGCCAGCATTGATCGATTTGCTATTCAAAATACGATCCCCAACCCGGCGCACGGTAATTTTTAATTTGTCAACATTGACCGTTTCAAGACCAACGCCATCAGCTTCCATCCGGGGCAGGATGACGCCTTCGCCCACAAAGCCCGCAAAGGCCGGGCGATCGCCAAAGGAAATGGTAACCTCTTCATCGGCCGCAAGGGTCTCGTTTGAGGCCGAGGGCAATCCGGCGCGCAATTGGGCCGTGTAATCCTTGTCATAGTCAAAGCCGGTAAAGCACAAGGATTTATCGGAAACGCTGGCGGCGGCTTTGATGGAGGGTTTGAAATTGACATAATCCCCATATTGGGTTTTGCCGCTATCATCGAGGCGCTCGGTGAAATCAAAACAGGCCGCAGGCACATCGCCGGAAAGATCAAGGCGCAGGCGCGAGAAAGCAAAGCCTTCTATTTCTTCTGCAGCCGGGCGCGGGGCATCGGCTGACCGGATCTGTTCAAAATTTCGTCGTTCGCCAGAGCCGATGGCACCAGCACCTTCAACCGTGGCCAGTGAGCCGGAAACCCCCTCGCCGGGAGCGGCGGGCGCGAGCATGGTGCTTTTGCCAATCAATAACCCGGCAGCAAAAGCGGCAATCACCACCCCTGTCGCTACGACAAAACCCGAACGCGCCATTTTCATCTCTCCTAATTTCTCTCTACTAGCCTCACCCCCTGTTTAGAATGGGTTGTCCAGCCAGACCAGTCTCCACGACAAGATGATAGCATGGCTATTGCAGGGCGTCACACAGGTATTTTCACAGCAAAACAGGGGCAAAATCAGTGATTTCCCGCCTTTTTTCGTGTTGGGGACTCGGTTTTGATGGTGTTCAAAAACCGAGTCCCAAATTTTTATATTGTCGCGTTTCCAAAACGAATAACCGGCCTCATCCCGAGCCTGTCGAAGGAGCCGCTTATTCTGGAAACGCTCTGGAATTATGCTACAAATATGAAATCGCCAGACCCCGTAGCTCAGTTGGATAGAGCATCAGATTCCTAATCTGGAGGCCACAGGTTCGAATCCTGTCGGGGTCGCGGTCGGATAGGGGAAATTTGATCTTGTTGTGGGCTAATCCAGACAGGAGAAAAGAACCTGTGTTTTTTGTGCCCGTACCTTCGGTCCGGGTGTGGTTCATTTTTTGCCTCGCGGCGCGTAGCGCCTCCGGCGGGGCGGCGAACGGTCGCCGACGCGCAGTCGCGCTTGCTGGTTCTTTTGTGCTTGTTACGC
>JALSJA010000012.1 GCA_026989615.1 Parvularculaceae bacterium
GGGGTGCTAGAGCGGCAAATGGCTGAAAGCGGTATTGCCATTGCTATAGCGCGCCTTGATATGGTGGCGAAACTGGCTTTGGGGGCGCAAAGCCTTGCCAGCGGTGCCTTTCCGGTGGCCGATGTGGCGCTTGAAGGCTTTATGGAGGAGCGTCTCGGGCAGGGGATTGCGGCGGATGTGGAAGATGAATTTGCCGATATTCTGGTCCGGCAGCGCCCGATAGATGCGCAGGCCGGGCGGGCGCTTATGGGCCCCCATCGCTCGGACTTGATTGTGCATCACCGGGAAAAGGCGCAGGCGGCGCGATTATGCTCTACCGGTGAGCAAAAGGCATTGTTGATCGGCTTGGTGCTGGCCAATGCCGAAGCGCTGGCGCGGGATGCTTCCGGGCGGCCTTTGGTGCTGCTGCTGGATGAAATTGCCGCCCATCTTGACAGGATGCGTCGCAAGAGCCTGTTTGACATGCTCGAGGCAATCGGTTTTCAGGCATTTCTGACCGGTACGGATAGCTCTTTTTTTACTGATTTCGGGGGCCGCGCCGAGCATTTCGAACTGCGCCAGGGCCAGCTTTTTCCGATACCGGAAATCTCTGGCTAATGTGTTGAAAATATTGCGGAATTTAACGCGAGAAAAGCATAAAAAAAGCGCTGAATCAGTGGCTTTTTGAAGGCGAAACAGCTATTATTTGCTTGTTATCGAATCACCCAGAAAGACAGAGATTTTCATGGCATCCGAACCGGCCAAATCCATACCCGAATCCGCCTCCAATGATGCTGATTATGGCGCCGACAGTATCAAGGTCCTGAAAGGGCTGGACGCTGTGCGCAAGCGTCCCGGCATGTATATCGGTGATACCGATGACGGCTCCGGCCTGCATCATATGGTCTATGAAGTGGTCGACAACGCCATTGACGAGGCGCTGGCCGGTCATTGCGATGCGGTGCATGTGATTTTGAACGAGGATGGTTCGGTCACCGTGCGCGATAATGGTCGCGGTATTCCAACCGATATTCATAGCGAGGAAGGCGTTTCTGCGGCGCAGGTGATTATGACCCAGCTCCATGCGGGGGGGAAGTTTGACCAAAACTCCTACAAAGTTTCCGGTGGTTTGCACGGTGTTGGGGTTTCGGTGGTCAATGCGCTGTCGGACTGGTTGCAACTGACCATTAAACGCAAAGGTAAAATTCATACTTTGCGCTTTGAGCATGGGGTGCCTTTGGGGGATCTGGAAATTGTTGGCGAGACCGATGACAAGGGCACGGAAGTGACCTTTCATCCGTCAAGCGACACGTTCACCATGGTCGAGTTCGATTTCGATACATTGGAGCGGCGCTTGCGCGAATTGGCGTTTTTGAACTCCGGTGTGAAGATTGTTTTGCGTGATGAGCGCCATGTGGAGCATGTGGAGCATGTGATGCTCTATGATGGTGGCCTTACGGAATTTGTTAAATATCTCGACAGTGCCAAAACCGCTTTATTGCCGGAGCCGATTTCCTTTAGCACGCAAAAGGATGGCATTACGGTGGAGGTCGCCCTGTGGTGGAATGACAGCTATCACGAGCGGGTTTTGTGTTTTACCAATAATATTCCCCAGCGCGATGGCGGCACCCATCTGGCGGGTTTTCGCGGGGCGATGACAAGGGTGGTCAATTCCTACGCCACCAATTCCGGCCTGTTGAAAAAAGAAAAAGTTTCCCTTACCGGCGATGATATTCGCGAAGGGCTGACTTGTGTGTTGTCGGTGAAAGTGCCGGATCCGAAATTTTCATCGCAGACCAAGGACAAGCTGGTGTCATCGGAAGTGCGCCCGGTGGTGGAAAGCGAAGTCAATGCGCAATTAAGCATCTGGTTTGAGGAACACCCGCAAGAAGCCAAAAGGCTGGTGCAAAAAGTGGTTGAGGCCGCGGCGGCCCGTGAGGCAGCGCGCAAGGCCCGGGATTTGACCCGGCGCAAAGGCGCGTTGGATATTTCATCCCTGCCCGGCAAGCTGGCGGATTGTCAGGAGCGCGATCCGGCGCGCTCGGAACTGTTTATTGTCGAGGGTGACAGTGCGGGTGGCTCGGCCAAACAGGCGCGCAATCGCGAAAATCAGGCGGTGCTGCCTTTGCGGGGCAAGATTTTGAATGTGGAGCGGGCGCGGTTTGACAAAATGCTCTCCAGTCAGGAAATCGGCACGCTTATTACGGCGCTGGGCACCGGTATTGGCCGCGAAGAATTCAATATTGACAAGCTGCGCTATCATAAAATCATCATCATGACCGACGCCGATGTGGATGGTTCGCATATTCGCACATTGCTTTTGACCTTTTTCTTTCGGCAAATGCCGGAGCTGATCGAGCGTGGTTATCTTTATATCGCCCAGCCGCCTTTGTATAAAATTACCCGTGGCAAGTCCGAGCAATATTTGCTCGATGAAAAAGCGCTGGAAGATTATTTGTGCCGCGAGGGGTTGGAGGAGGCCGAACTGGAATTGGCCTCTGGGGAGAAGATTGTCGGCAATGATTTGGCGGCCTTGGTGGAGGCCTCGCGGCAGGTCTTGTCGGTATTGGATAATTTCCCCGAGCGCTTTCCCCATAATGTGATTGTGCAGGCGGGTCTGGCAGGAGCTTTGGGCGAGGCGCTGGATGCGCAAAGCGTGGCCAATAGTTTTGCAGCGCGTATGGACGAGATTTCCGAGGAATATGAGCGCGGCTGGAAGGGTGAGCTTGATGGCAAGGGCGGGGTAATTCTCGCCCGGGAAGTGCGCGGTGTGCGCGAGGCCTATCATTTGGGCGCTGAATTATTGAGCTCTGGCGATGCAAGGCGGCTTGGAGAATTGCTGGCGCCCATGGCGGAAACTTTTGCCAAACCGGCTGAGTGGCGGGCGAAAAATACCGAGCATGCGCTTTATGGTCCGGCGCAATTGGTGCAGGCGGCAAAAGACGCCGGTGCCAAAGGCGTCTCCGGCATTCAGCGCTATAAGGGCTTGGGCGAGATGAACCCCGACCAATTATGGGAGACCACTTTGGATGCCGATGCGCGCCATTTATTGCAGGTGAAAATTGAAGCGGCCGATGAAGCCGACGGCATTTTCTCACGCCTGATGGGCGATGTGGTGGAGCCACGCCGGATATTCATTCAGGAAAACGCGCTAACCGCAGCGCTGGATGTTTAGAGCGTTTCCAGAATAAGTGGACCCTTCGAGACGCCGCTTCGCGGCTCCTCAGGGTGAGGCCGGTTATCCGTCCGGCCCTTCGCCTTGGCTCAGGAGCGTCAAAACAAAGACTTAGAGCACTTCTGCGAAAAGTGGGTCCTTCGACAAGCTCAGGATGAGACCGGTTTTCGGATAAGAAGTGCTCAAAAACAAAAACTTAGAGCCCGGTTTTGATTGGTATCAAAACCGAATAGGCTCTAGGAGGTAGCGGCCTTTATTCCCATCCTTCGAAGTCCACTTGTACCGGATCCCTTAAATGAGTTTATTTCTTTTTTAATCTTTCCGAGATGGGTCCCGACCTCATCCTGAGCTTGTCGAAGGGCAAGGCGCGTCACTTGCGTGGCGCATCGCGCCCGGGATGACGACACTATTCGCTACTCTCTATTCGCTAATAACTACCCTTCTTCTTTCAAAATGCCCTTTTCGGTGAGCAGGGGTTTTAGTTCGCCATTTTCGAACATTTCCTTGACGATGTCGCAGCCGCCGACAAATTCGCCTTTGATGTAAAGCTGGGGAATGGTTGGCCAGTCGGAAAAATCCTTGATGCCTTGGCGGATCTCTTCATTTTCCAGCACATTGGCGCTGCCATAATCGACGCCGAGATAGTCGAGGATTTTTACTACCGTGGCGGAAAAGCCGCATTGGGGGAAGGTCGGGGTGCCCTTCATATAGAGCATCACATCATTGGCGGTGATTTGGCTTTTAATCTGTTCTTGTGCGGTCATATTCATTCTCCTGTTAGGCGTTAGAGCCTATTCGGTTTTGATGGAATCAAAACCGGGCTCTAAGCCTTTGTTTTTGAGCACTTCTTATCCGAAAACCGGTTCCCACTTTTCGGGAAGTGCTCTAGCTAAGCATGGATGGGGGGAAGGTCAAGCGTCTCCTGATCCGGCCAGCTTTTGCATTATCCCATCGGGCAGTTTGCGCCGGGCACTGGTGATATTTTCGGCCAGATGCTGCGGTTTGGTGGTGTTGATGAGCGCCAAATCTATGAGCGGGCTTTGCAGGGTCCAGGCGAGCATGATTTGCGCCGCGCTCCAGCCTTCTGTCTCGTGGAGCCATTTCAGCTTGCGGGCCTCGCCAAGCTGTGGGCGGTTTTTGATGAGGGCGCGGGCGAGATACCAGATATCCGGCAGCGATCGCGGGGTGAAGAAGTCTTTGCGGTAAAGCCCCTGCGCCAGAGACGCCACCGAGATGGTCTGCTTGCCGGAGTTTTTGGCATTGGCGAGAGACGGGCCCATGGTTTGATTCAAAAGATTATAATTGGCCATGATGACGTCTATTTCGGGGCGGGCGGCGGCGTGGGCGATGAATTTTGGTTCCGAGCAAATACCGATTTTTCGGATCAGGTTCTGGCTCTGGAATTTTTGCAGGAGCGGCAGGGCCGCGTTCATTTCTCCTTCATCGGGGCCGTGGAGATAATAAATATCAAGATAATCCGTGCCCAGCCTTTCAAGGCTGGTGCGCAAATCGTTTTTTATGGTCTCAGGAGTGAAGTCCTTATAGAGCCTATTGCCGGATTTTTGGGTGCCGGTTTTGGACGAAAGGGTTAGCGCCTCGCGTTTTATACCATTGGCAAAGGCGCGCCGCAGGGCAAGCCCGAGGCGGCGCTCGGCCTCGCCATTGCCGTAGAAATTGCCGGTGTCGAAATGGGTGATGCCCCCTTGCAAGGCCTGTTCGATGAGGGCGAGGGCTTTGTTTTCAGAAAACCAAATTTCACCCCATGGGCCGGAACAGCCAAAACCGAGGCGGCTTGCTGTCTGGCCCACTTATTTTGCCATGGTCTCAAGGGCCAGCGCGTGGAGTTCGCCGCCCATTTTGCCTTTCAGGGCTTTATAGACAAGCTGGTGCTGGGCGATGCGCGATTGTCCGGCAAAGGCGCTGGAGGTGATGCGGGCTTTATAATGATTGCCGTCTCCGGCAAGGTCGATAATTTCGATATCCGCATCGGGCAGGGCTTCGCGGATCATGCTTTCAATATCTTCTCTTTTCATGGCCATGGGGGCGCTCTCCTTGATATCCTTCGATATATAGGGCTCTTGCATGAATTGGGGAAGGGTCGCTTCGTGTAATTGCGCCAGATCGAGCAGGTTGAGGCGGTCTTTGCCGTCAAGAATGATCTCCTCGCCACCAAAAATGCCAAGGCGCGAGGCCTGCACCCCGGCCATGGAGGCCTTGAGGATGAAATTATCGGCCTGCTCCCGGGGCAGGGCGATGAGATAGCGGCTTTGATCTTCGCCAAACCAGAAGGCCGCTTGGCGGTCTTTCACCGGAGTGGTGAGGGCGAGGCCTTCTCCACTGGCCAGAGCCATTTCTGCGGCGGCGACAAGCAGCCCGCCATCGCTGACATCATGGACGGCGGATAGGGCCAGTTCGTCAATGGCTTTGCGGATAAAGGCGCCGGCCTGTTTTTCGGCGGCTAGGTCGACCGGGGGCGGCGCGCCGTCGGTGATTGTGAACAGATCGCGCATATAGAGCGATTGCCCGAGCCAGCCGCGGGTGACGCCAAGGGCAATGAGGGCATCGCCTTTTTGGGCGCTGTTCATGGTCATGGCTTTTTGGAAATTTGCGATTATGCCGACGCCGCCAATGGCCGGGGTTGGCGGGATCGCCGCGCCATTGGTTTCATTATAGAGCGAGACATTGCCGGAGACGACCGGATAGGCGAGCTGATCGCAGGCCTCGGCCATGCCTTCAATGCAATGGACAAACTGGCTCATAATGTCTTCGCGCTCGGGATTGCCGAAATTCAGGCAATTGGTGATGGCGAGCGGGGTTGCACCCGTGGCGCAGATATTGCGATAGGTTTCGGCCACCGCCTGCTTGCCGCCTTCAAACGGATCGGCGAGGCAATAGCGCGGGGTGACATCGGTGGTGACAGCGAGGGCTTTATCACTGCCGTGCACGCGCACCATGCTGGCATCGCCGCCGGGGGTGATGATGGTGTCGCCCATGACGGTGTGATCATATTGCGACCAGATCCAGCGCCGCGAACATAAATCCGGCATGGCCAGCATTTTTGCCAGAGCGGTGAGGATGGTATTGCCACCAGCCTGCTCGGCGAGATTTATGGTCTCGGTTTCTGTTTCGGATTTCAGATCATTGATGATTTGTGTGGCTTGCAGATTTTCCAGTGCGGCGCTGACCGGGGCGAGAGTGCCCTGCGGGGTGTCCGGTTTCAGACGCAGATAGATTTGTGCGGTTTTATTATCGAGAGAATAGGCGGCGGCGTCGAAGCCGTCCTGTCCAGCAATGGTTTCATCAAGCAGGGTTTGGCAGAGGGCGCGCAAATCTTCGGGCGATTTATCGGCGGTGAAAGAATAAAGCGCATTGGTGATTGTGACCTGCGGGTTGGCGAGGGCTTCAGGCATTGTGCGCGGCGTATAGGGACGGTCATAATTGGGGGCGTCATCGGCGAGCGGTGGCACTGGCAGGTCGGCGACAATTTCGCCCTTATGGCGAATGACCAGATGGCCGGTGTCGGTGGTCAAACCGATCACCGCAAAATCGAGGCCCCATTTGTCGAAAATTGCCTTGGCTTTGGCTTCGGCCTCCGGCTTTAGCACCATCAACATGCGTTCCTGGCTTTCCGACAGCATCATCTCATAGGCGCTCATATTGGTTTCGCGCTGGGGCACTTTGTCGAGGTCCATGTCGAAGCCGCC
>JALSJA010000013.1 GCA_026989615.1 Parvularculaceae bacterium
GCCCGCTATGGCATTGCCTGGGGCGCTATGGGCGCGGCGGAATTTTGCTGGCTGGCCTCACGGGACTACGCCATGGAGCGCGTGGTGTTCGGCAAGCCCATAGCCGCAACGCAATTGGTGCAAAAGAAACTCGCCGACATGCAAACAGAAATTGCCCTCGGCCTGCAAGGGGCCCTGCAATTGGGTCGCCTGCTCGATGAAGGGGCCTATGTACCCGAAGCGATCTCCATGATGAAACGCAATAATTGCGGCAAGGCGCTGGATATCGCCCGCATCGCCCGCGACATCCATGGGGGCAATGGCATTTCCGAAGAATATCATGTCCTGCGCCACGCAGCCAATCTGGAGACCGTCAACACTTATGAGGGCACCCATGATATTCACGCCCTGATATTGGGGCGCGCGCAGACGGGCTTGCAGGCGTTTTATTAGGGGATGAGCGAGTAGTTCCTTCCCCGCCCCTTCATTTAGAAGAAATTGTCAATGCGCTTCCGGATGTTCTTCCCCCGCAAGCGGGGGAAGTGACGGCGTAGCCGTCGATGGGGGCCGCCAGACCAAGGAGAGCCTCGCTTATCCACCGCATATGCGAGAAAAGCCGACACCCACAAAAAACCCCGCCCAAAAACCCCAAAATCCTTGACCCTGCCACAAAATCCGCTATCAAGTCCAACCTTCATGCCCCTATAGCTCAGCTGGTAGAGCAACTGATTTGTAATCAGTAGGTCCGCGGTTCGAGTCCGTGTGGGGGCACCACTTCATTTCCTATTTTTGGTCCGGTAGACCAAAAATAGGAAATGAAGGCCATGGCAGTGGCTTTATCCATTACGCTCACTGCTGATCCCTTGGCAAAGCCAAGGGGCAGCGAGCGCGGCGCATGGGCGCCGACGCGCGGTCGCGCTTGCTTGGTTCTTTAGAGCCTTTTCGGTTTTGATTGAATCAAAACCGGGCTCTAAGTTTTTGTTTTTGAGCACTTCTTGTCCGAAAACCGGTTTCCACTTTTCGGGAAGTGCGCTAATGTCCCGTCCATGAAAAAGCTGATCTTTCCCTTCGCCCTTGTCCTGCCTCTTGTCTTATCGCTGGCCGCCTGTGGCCAGAAAACACCCGATGATGCCGCGCCGCCGCCGACCACTGAAGAGCGCCTTGCGGCTCCCGCCGACCTTAAAAAAGGCGAATATTATTTCCGCCTATGCGCGTCCTGTCATGAACGAGAAAAGGGTGCCAAGCATCGCATCGGCCCGACCCTTTGGGGAATTTATAGCATGAAGGCAGGCACCCAGTCGGGATTTGCCTATAGCCCCGCTCTCATCAAGGCCGGGATTGTCTGGGATGAAACCAGCCTTGATGCCTATATCGAAAACCCCCGCGAATTTATTCCCGGCACCCGGATGTCCTTCCCCGGTATCAAAGACCCCGCCGACCGTCGCGATCTGATTGCCTATATTGAGAGTTTGAAGGACTAGAAACTTAAAACCAAAAGGATCAGCTTATGCCCTCCTCCCATCTTGGCCATGTGGTCCATATTGATCTTACTGTTGAAAATGCCGATGAGATTCGCGAATTTTATGCGCAGGTTTGTGGCTGGGAAACCCACGCCGTCTCCATGGGCGATTATGACGACTATATGATGCTCGGCAAAGGCAACCGCCCGACCCCGCCGCCGGAGCAAGCAGCAGGTGTCGCCGGAATTTGCCATGCCAAAGGTGGCAATGCGACAATGCCCTCGCAATGGCTGATTTATATCGCAGTCGCAGATCTCGATGCCAGTCTCGAGGCCTGCGAACGCCTTGGCGGTAAAATCCGCACAAAGACCAAATCCTATGGCGATGATCGCTATTGCGCCATTGAAGACCCGTCAGGCGCAGTGATCGGGCTCTATCAGTCGGGTTGATTGTTAATAATCAAAGCCCGGATTCATCCGCTGCAATCGCCGAATCAGGCCCGGCCAAGTAAGATTGTCGCCGAGGCCGGGGGTAAAGGCTGGCCTGCCCTGCTCATGAACCCGGTGCCCCATATCCTCGCTGCCTTCAATAAGCGCCTCGGTTCCGGCGGCCTGTGCCATAATTTGCGTTTTGCAGGCTTGCTCAAGGAAATACATCCGCAAAAACGCAATCGCGCAATTGGCGCCTATGGTCAGTGTCCCGTGATTGCGCAAGATCATCAGGCTATGCTCGCCCAGATCATTGACCAATCGCTCGCGCTCATCCAAATCCAGTGCGATGCCTTCATAATCATGATAGGCAATATCGTCATAAACTTGCATGGAAAATTGCGTATAGCGCCGCAGACCTTCGCGCTGTGCAGCAACTGCAATGCCATAGGGCGTATGCACATGCATCACGCAACGGGCATCATGGCGATGCATATGCACGGCCGAATGAATGGTAAAACCTGCAGGATTGGCAAAATAGGGCGTCTCGCCAACGACATTACCATCAACATCCACAACAATCAGGCTCGACGCCGTCATTTCATCGAAAAACACCCCGTAAGGGTTGAGCAGGAAGCGCGGCGCGTCACCATCATCGGGCAGGCGCAATGAAATATGCGTGAACACCAGATCCGACCAGCCATAAAGGGCGGTCAGGCGGTAAAGAGCGGCCAGATCGCAGCGCATAGCCCATTCTTCATCGGAAATTTTGCCCTTGAGGCTGGGGATTTTGGTCGGATCGGGAATATCAAACCCTTTCACCACACCCTCAGGCAGGGCTTTCACCATCGACATTTTGGCATCATCGGCCATGGCATCCTCCATTAACTATAATTTGCCCCGATTATAGCCCATTTATGGCTGAGAAACCACATAGGCAATTGCAAATGCATGGGCTAAACTAAGTCTATGTTCTTTAGGAGAAAAACCCGTCAGGCACTGCAGTCGCAAAAGCCAGTTGAGAACGGTTCCGAAATTGAAACTTCGGAAACCGGTCATAAGCCATTGCAAGTGAAAGGCATGAAAATCGCCTTCACCGCCAGCGCCAAGCCGCAGGCCCAGGAGACCATGGCCAAATTCATCAAGCGCTATGGACAGCACAAGATTGAAGATGCCGATGTGATTGTTCCCGTGGGCGGCGATGGCATGATGCTCGATAGTCTGAAAGAGCATCTAACAACCGGCCTGCCCATTTATGGCATTGATCGCGGCACGGTTGGTTTTCTAATGAATAAAATGTCGCTGGATAATCTGCCAGAACGGATTGCCGCCGCCGAAGCCGCTGTCATATCGCCTCTGGAAATGATGGCCTATCCCCGCGAGGGAAAACCGCAAAAGGCGATTGCCTTTAACGAAATATCGCTACTGCGCCAGACCCGTCAGACTGCGCGTATTCAAATTGCGGTCAATGACCGCAAGCGCATGGATATGCTGATTTGCGACGGCGTGTTACTGGCAACGCCGATCGGCTCTACCGCTTATAATCTTTCCGCACACGGAACCATATTGCCCATCGGAGCCAAAATGCTGGCCTTAACACCAATCAGCGCCTTTCGCCCGCGGCGCTGGAAAGGCGCACTGCTGCCGGAAGATTCAAATGTCACTTTTACCATTCTCGACCCGGATTATCGCCCGGTGGCGGCGGTTGCCGACAATGTCGAGGTGCGCGATGTGATAAAAGTTGAGGCGCATCTTTATCGGGAGCATACGGTCACCATGCTTTATGACCCTGACCATTCGCTGGAGGAGCGCATTGTGCGGGAGCAATTTGAGCATTAAACTTCCACGAGTTTAAAGCATAAGATAAATGAGGGGTATCATTTACATGATCAAAAAGGTTGCCGTCTTTATGATCGGCCTTGCAATTCTTGTTGCCTTGTCGCTTGCCCTTTGGAATCGTGACCATTGGCGCTCCTATGAAATCGTCACCCGTGATGATTATGAAATCAGCCGTGACGACTATGGTATTCCCCTTGTGATCGGGCAGAGTGATCCGGCGGTGGCCTATGGGATTGCCATGGCCCATGCGGAGGATGATTTTGAAACCATACAAATTCCCTTTCTTGCCATTCGCCGCCATCTTGGCGCGGTAAAAGGCAAGGATGGTGCGGCCTTTGACTATCTGTCTTATCTCTTGCAAGCCCCGGAAATCGCCGCCGCAACCACGCAGGATTTGAGCCCTGAAACAATAGACTGGATTAACGCCTATGCGGATGGCCTTAATGCCTTTGCCAAAATGAACCCGGACAGGGTTTTACGCAAAGATTTGTTTCCTTTAACCGCAGAAGATATTGCCGCCAATTTTGCCTTGGGCGGGCCCTTGTTTTTTGGTCTGGAAGGGGTGATTAGCAAATTGCTCGATAGTGAGGAGCTACCCGGCACACCCCTGCCGCTTAAAAAAGGCTCAAACGCTTTTGCCATTGCCCCTTCGCGCTCATCCGATGGCCGGACCCGGCTGGTATCCAATTCCCATCAACCATGGGAAGGCCTATATGCATGGTATGAAATCCGTGTTGAAAGTGCTGAAGGCTGGCGCTTTTACGGGGCCAATTTTCCCGGCGCGCCCTTCCCCCTGATGGGGCATAATGACTGGCTCGGCTGGACCAATACAGTCAATCGCCCGGATCTCGTGGATGTTTACGAGCTGACTTTAAGTGACAACAAAAAACAATATAAATTCGGCGATCAATGGCTGGCGCTTGAAACCCGCCGGCAATGGCTGCGCGTGAAATGGGGACCGTTTATTTTGCCCATACCGCAAAAGTTCTATCGCTCGGTGCACGGCCCCGTGATTATAAACGACAATGGCGCCTTTGCCCTTCGTTATCCGGGCATGATCAATGTCAATCAGGTGCAGCAATATTACGAAATTCTTCAGGCCAAGACTTGGGAAGAATGGCGCAGCGTTATGGCGATGCAGGCCATTCCGTCCACCAATTTCATTTATGGGGATCGAGAGGGCAATATCGCCCTTCTCTATAATGCCGCTTTGCCCTTGCGCAATCCGGCCTATGATTGGTGGAATATTTTGCCCGGCGATGACCCGGGCGCCTTGTGGCAGGATTTTGTCCCGTCCGGGCAAATTCCGCAGCTTTTAAACCCGCCATCGGGCTATCTTGCCAATGCCAATAATTCCCCCTTCATGGCAACCGCCAAAGAGGATGATCTCGACCCGAAAGATTATTCACAAGTTCTGGGTATTGAGGCTTTCACCACCAATCGCATCATGCGTTCTCTCGCTTTGTTTGCGACAGAAGAAAAAACCAGCGCGCAATCCCTGCAGGCCATTACTTTTGATAGGGGCTATGACAAAAACTCGCCCATGGGACAATGGATCGTCAAAGCACAAAATCTGCCTGCAACAGGGGAGCTGGAAGACGCGGTCTTGCTCTTGCAACAATGGGACTGGGCGCAGGATGGAGAGGGGCGCGCCGATGCGCTGGCGGCTTTGATGTTACTCAAATTGCGTCTTGCAGGCTATCAGATTGAGGAAGACCCGGACCTGCCTATGATGTTACGGGAAAGCGCCACCTATCTGCAGGAGAATTTTGGCCGACTTGATCCGCCCTTGAAAGACATATTACGCTTGCGGCGCGGTAATGTTGATCTGCCCATCACGGGCGGCCCCGATGCCCTGCGCGCTTTGCTATGGGAAGAAGATGATGACGGCAAGCTACGGGCAAATTTCGGCGACAGCTTTATCATGTTTGTCACATGGGACGAAAAGGGTGTTACCGAATCAAAAACCATCCAGCCCTATGGCAGCAATATACAGGATGAAAACTCGCCCCATTATAATGACCAGTCAGACTTGTTTGTGCGCATGACATTAAAGGATACGGGATTTGTAGCGCGCACCCCGGTCTGGGCAGAGGATCAGACACAGGCTGTTACATTTGGCGAATAAAACTGCGGTCAATTTCCCTAGTGGATTGCGTCCCCAACAAAACCATATCGCGCGCCAATTCCGTCTTGATAATACCCAAAGCACGCATGACGCCCGCTTCGCCTGCGGCAGCAAGGCCATAGAGATAGGGTCTGGCAAAACCAACCCCGTCAGCGCCAAGCGCCAGCGCCTTTAGAATATCCGTCCCCCGCCGTATCCCGCCATCGACGATTAGCGCCATTTCCTCGCCCAATCGGTCGCGCAGATTTTCCACCAGGGCTATTGGCGGTGCGGCATGATCCAATTGCCGCCCTCCATGATTGGAGATCATCAGGCCGGAAAACCCGATCCGCAAAGCGCGCATGGCATCATCACCGCGCACCACGCCCTTCAGAATTGCCGGACCGTTCCATTCGCCCAGCAACCATTCGGCATCCTTCCACGAAAAGGCCTGATATAATTGCCCGCGTACAAAACTTTCCAATGTTTCCGCCGCAGTTTTTATGGACAGATTGGCAAATTGCACCATCGGCGAGGTCAAATAATCATAGCTCCAGGCCGGACGCATGAGACCTTGCCAGATTTGCCGCGGTCCAAGACTTGGGGGA
>JALSJA010000014.1 GCA_026989615.1 Parvularculaceae bacterium
ATCACCCGTGTGGATATTGAAGATTGGCCGAAAATACGCCTGTCCCTCAAACTGGATTCGGACGGGGAAGGGGTCTGGTTGCCATCCCATTTTACAATTCGCGATAATGGTGAACTGGTCAAACCACGCCTGCTCAACATCAATCAGGATCAGAAGAAACTGCTGGTTCTTACAGATGTCAGTCATTCCATGGGCGATATAGGGGCCTTTGATATTAGCAAGGAAGCCATTATCGATCTTATCAGGCAATTGCCACCGGAAATGCCCGTAGGGCTTTCCAGCTTTGCCGGTGAGGTGGCGCAACTCATCCCCCTGAAACCATTAGATGACAAGCCCGCCTATGAACGTGCGGTCAATGCAATGGAAATGCAGAGCTATACAGGGATTTATCGCGCTCTTGCCAATGCCGCTGGGGTCGAGAAATTACAAAACGGCATCGTAATATTGCTGACAGATGGCTATGACAATGTTGGCGGCTCCGAAGAAGAGGTCATTGAAGCTCTCAAAGCGCGCAATATTCGCGTATTCGCTATTGCCCTTGGCAATGATTCCGATGCTGCCTTGTTGCAACGCATTGCCGAGAAAACAGGCGGATCATTTCAGAAAATTCGCACCGCAGAAGAGCTGGAATCTTTTTACGCAAGATTGGGTGCAGAACTGACCTCCTATGTGGTGCTGGAATATGAGGCCACCCCGTCCGTCATGACCATCGCAGAGGAGCCCCCCCTTCTAGAGCGTTTCCAGGATAAGTGGATACCGGTTATCCGTCCGGAAACGCGTCAAAACAAAGACTTAGAGCCCGGTTTTGATTCCATCAAAACCGAACAGGCTCTAGAAGAAACCCTAATGCCTGATGCCGATGCCATGGATAGCCCTGACGACACTGATCCCATACCGGCCGCCGCGGAAAACGAAACCAGTGCGACAATGGAGGAGGGCGTTACAGAAACGCCCCCGCTGGAAGGCGATGTTACGGCCTCTATGGGGTCAAACCCCGAAGGCACTGAAGGCACTGATGAGCAACAAGCCCCATCGGCTCCCCTTCGCCAAATCAATGTGCAACTGCAAAACAGTCCGCTACAGGCGCAAGCCGGCTATCGCCAACCCGATGAACAAAGGCTTGGAGAGATTGCAGAGCTGATTTTACGGGTGGAATATAATGTTGGTGATTTTCAGGAAATCAATCGGGTTTTACTGGATTTTTCCGACCCGGATCTGGCTTGGAAATTGACCGGAGAATATCGCCTTGTCGAAGACCTTGCCCCCTATCCCGGAAGCCGCCTTGAGGCAGCCTATATTGCAAACTGGCAAAAGGCTTGGGCCATGAAAACCGGTCAGGAGAATTACACATCCCCCATGGGTCCTCTCGATTATAGTCAAATGCTTCTAATCAACGGCTTTCGCGTTCTGTCCCGCTATGCAGGGGAGGTGCCGACCTATCTCGCCCATGGTCCCAATCTTTACCTCACCCGCAATTGGATTACCCCGCAAAATGGCGGTACAGCGCGACAGATATTTGACGTTCTCTACCGCTATGACCGTGCCGATGGTGGCCAGAGCACATGGGATGAAATGGCCATGGATATGGCCAGCGCCCGTGCCGAAGGCATTATAATCGACGGGGATAATGGTATCGATATCTTGCAGGAAAGAGCAGACAGCCTGCAAATCTTCAGCCTTGATGAGCCACGCCCCGACTGGGTAAAGCAAAGCCTATGGCGCGCCGCCATAGCGCAAAAGAAGGATTATGATTATCTCATCGCCAGCCCCGAGGCCCCGAATTGGGTATGGCAGGCCAATGCCGGGCTTAATCACGAATTTCGGACCCTCTATGATGGCGGCCATTTCATCGCCAAGGGTTCTTCTGCACAAGATATCGCCCGGCAATTTGAGCAAATGGATAAAATGCTGCAGCTTTACGAATCGACCATGGGAAATTTTGCCGGCCTCATACCAACCACAGGTGCACAACTTTCTGCCATAGCGTCCTTCAAACGCACAGAACTAAAATTATGGTGCTTCTCAACCATCATGATGGGCTATGTGGCGGACTCCATTGGCGATGAAGACGCTCTGCTCAATCAACAGGGCGCGGAATTTGCCAAAAGCGAAGCGGCACGTTTATGCAAAATCAAGGGGGGCAGTCCTGATAATGGTCAGGACTTCATAACCAATGCGGCAAAGCAGGCCGTCAAAGACGGGGTCAATTCCTTTATAACAAATGCCACAAAAGAAGCCGCTGGCAGCAATTTCAGCAACGCACATTCTCTATGGGACACCGGGGGTAAATTGTCTGGCGCCGCGGCCACTTTCAATTTTTCACCAGCCATTGATGGCGTTACGCCAGAGACACCTGCCGGACCGTCCAGGACAGTCCCAATGCCCCCAATGCCTATGACCAGCCGCTTCCATCAAGCCATGGCAGATGCTTTGGAAAAAGCCAGCCCGTAAGCAAATGGCGGATGGGGTGGGATTCGAACCCACGGTACGCTCTCACGCACGCCGGTTTTCAAGACCGGTGCCTTAAACCGCTCGGCCACCCATCCAGTAACTGGAAAGCCGATACCTACAGCCAGCTTGGGGTTTTGTGCAAGCCGGTATTTCAATGTTTTTATGGCGCCATCTGGCGATATGGTTAATAAATTAGTAACGCGGAGCGGGGAGGGTAGGGCGAACTCCTATCAAATTATGGATCAAAGGCATTGGCAATGGGCTTTCGAGACGCAAAATTACTAAAATATACCATAATTTTCATAAGCTTAGGCACTCTTGCCGCTTGCGCCAGCCGGGGTACGGATCTGCCACCGGCTCCGGGCGTGATTCTCGCACCGTCCGAGGACATGCAAGATGGCATGAACAGGCCATCGCCTGTGGCCAAGGCCAGACCCCATCGCAAAATTGGCAAGCCCTATAAAGTTGCCGGCATCTGGTATTATCCGAAAGTCGACAAGGATTATGTAGCCACCGGAACAGGGTCCTGGTATGGACCGAAATTCCATGGCCGCCTGACCGCCAATGGTGAAATTTTCGATATGAACCGGCTCAGCGCCGCCCATCCGACCCTGCCTTTGCCCTCAATCGTGGAAGTGACCAATCTTTCCAATGGGCGCAGTATTATTTTGCGGGTCAATGATCGCGGACCTTTTGCCCATGGCCGGGTAATTGACCTGTCCCGCGCCGCCGCCCGCAAAATCGGCTATGAAAACAAGGGGCTTGCGCAGGTGCGCGTGCGCTATATTGGCGAGGCGAAGATGAGCGATGCCATAATTGCCCTAGGCACGCCGGAAACCAATGATCCGGAAGTCGTGATGGCTGCCGCCAGCCTGCCGCCGGATATGGGAACGGTGCAGGTTCGTGTTGCCACGGGGCCAGAAGAAGCATCAGAGCCCAACTGGACCCATGCGGTGATAAAAAACCCCACCAGCCAGGCACCGGTGGTCGGGCGCCCCGCACAACCAGCCAAAATCACCAATGCGTCTGCAAACGGCCTTTATCTGGTTCAGGTCGGGGCTTTTTCTTCGGCCCAAAATGCCAATAAGGCTTCCCTGATATTATCCGACACCCAACCGGTTCGCACTTCCAGACTAAAAAATGCCAGCGGGCGCGCCCTTTATCACGTCCGGCTCGGACCCTTTGCCTCGCGCAGCGATGCGGAAAGAGCCCGAGCCGATGCCGTTTCAGCCGGGTTTGGCGATGCGCGGATTTTTCAGCCCTAATTTTGCCCTGAAAACCCCCAACCATCCTGTTCTGTCGGTGGCCTTGCCCGGTAAAATATGGCAATAATAAACTTATGTATTCGCGGTTCACGACCCAAAACGCCTGTTCTGCCTTAGCCGATCGCCGTCTGTTGAAAGCACGGCCAGCGGGGCTTTTGCCTGCAATCATAATCGCCCTCATCGGGCTTTCATTACTGCTATCGGCCTTTATCCCGGCCCATGCCAATGTGCGCACCAAAGCCAAAATCGCCCTGATTATGGATTACGAAACCGGACAGATCCTCTTTGAACGCGATGGCCAAAGGCCAATGGCCCCGGCCTCCATGAGCAAGCTGATGACGATTGCGATCCTGTTTGACATGATCCAGAGCGGCGAGCTTAGCCTTGATACAAAGTTTTCAGTGAGCGAGGCCGCATGGCGCCGCGGGCAGGGCACTGGCGAATCCAAAATGTGGGTATTGGTCGGCGATGAAATTGCCCTGCGCGATTTGTTGCGCGGTATCATCATCCAGTCAGGAAATGATGCGTCACAGGTTGTGGCCGAAAATATTGCCGGTTCTGAAGAGGAATTTGCCAAACTGATGAACAGCAAAGCCGCCGCATGGGGGCTGACCCAATCCAGCTTTGCCAATGCCACCGGCATGCCGGACCCCAATCAGAAAATGAGCGCCAGGGATTTGGCCCTGCTGACCCGCAAGATCATTCATGATTATCCGGGACTTTATCCCATTTTTTCCGAATCCGAATTTACCTGGTCCAATATTACGCAGCCCAATCGCAATCCGCTGCTGAAAAGTTTTGACGGCGCCGATGGCATGAAAACCGGCCACACCGAAGAAAGTGGCTATGGCCTTGTGGGCACAGCTTTCAGGGATGGTCAAAGACGGATCATCGTTTTGAACGGCCTTGAAACCGCGCAGGCCCGTAGCCGCGAAGCGACGCGATTGATGGAGCAGGCTTTTGACCTGTTCGACCATCGGGTGTTTTTTACCGCTGGATCACGGGTTGGCGAGGCTGATGTCTTTATGGGACGGACCGATAAAATTGGCCTTGTCGTCAATAGCGAGATCGGTTTCCTGACTGCACGCACAGCGCTCGAACAGGCCAGCGGCGAGATCGTTTATCAGGGACCATTACGCGCCCCCATTGACAAGGGGGAACAGGTTGCCGTGTTACGCATTTCAATGCCCGGTCGGGAGGCGGTTGAGTTTCCGCTCTATGCCGAAGAAACAGTCCGCGAGGTCGGGTTCTTTGCCAAAATCGGCTTTGGTCTGCGCTCTTTATTAACCCCGCCCGATGATGGTGAGGTTGCGGGGTGAGCGGTCTATTTATCAGCTTTGAAGGCGGCGAGGGCGGCGGCAAATCAACGCAGATTGCCCTGCTTAAAGAGCGCCTTGAAAGACAAGGCTATGCCATTGTCTTGACCCGCGAGCCCGGCGGACCACCCTCGGCCGAGGCCATTCGCAATTTGCTGATTACCGGCAAGGTCGATCGCTGGGATGATGTCACCGAGGCGCTGTTAATGAATGCCGCACGGGCAGAAAATTTAAGCAAAACCATTCTGCCCGCACTGGCCCAAGGAAAAATTGTTCTATGTGATCGCTTTGCCGATTCAAGCCGCGCCTATCAGGGAGCCGCAGGGGGGATTGACGAAACCGTCATCAGCGCTTTGGAAAACATAGTTGTCGGTACGCATTGGCCCGACATCACCTTTATTCTTGACCTGCCGGTGGAAGACGGTCTTGCCCGCGCCGGTGGGCGTGGTGATGCCAATCGCTTTGAAGACAAGCAGCAATCCTATCATGAAGCCGTGCGTCAGGGATTTCTAAAAATCGCCGCCACCGAGCCCGAGCGCTGCCATGTGATTGATGCGCGCCAACCAATCGACAAAATTGCAGACAAAATACTGGCAGCCGTCGAAGCAAAGCTGGAGAGCCGTCATGGCCGATGATCTGGAACAAGAATTTCCACCCCCCCAGGCTCGACAGGATTTCCTTGGCGCCGACGGTATCGAAGAAAATCTGCGTCTCTTGCTTGATCAAAACAATCTCAATAATGGCTGGATACTGACCGGCCCCGACGGCATTGGCAAAGCCAGCCTCGCTTTTCGCATTGCCAGAGCCTATCTCGCCCCCGAAGAATTAAGCGATGAGAAAACCTTGACGTTCAACGCGGAAAGCCAGTGTTTTTCCCTGATTGCACAGAATGCCCATCCGGATTTGATCTATTGCGCGCGCCCTTTTGACGACAAAGGCAAACAAAAAGCCCAAATCCCCGTAGAGGCCATTCGTAAAATCAATAGCAAAATGCAATTGACCGCGGCGCTTGGCCCAAGGCGGGTGATCATTATCGACAAGGCCGATGATTTGAACCTAAACGCCGCCAATGCGCTTTTGAAATTACTCGAAGAACCGCCCGCCCATGTTTTATTGCTTTTGCTATGTGATGCACCCGGCAAAATCCTGCCAACATTGCGTTCGCGCTGCCGCAGGCTCGGGCTAGCGCCCGTCAAAGAGGAAAGCATCGCCCGTTTTTTGTGCGATGGCGACTGGTGCGAAACTGACGAAGCTTTGAGCCTTGCAAAGGCCAGCAATGGGCGCCCCGGCTATGCCCTGCGCCTTGCCATTGGCGATGGTGGGCGCGCCATTTCGCTCATCGATGACTTTTTGGCCGGTGTCCGGGATCGCCCCTTATTGCACAAGGTGCAAAATATTCTGGTGCGCAAGGAAAATGAAACCCTGTGGCGCAGTTTCTCCAATTTACTATTGCATCATCTGGAGCAGGAAATTCGCAAAGCCGGCGCGTTTGAAAGCGAAGGGCGAAAATTCTCCCATGCCAGCATGGACGAGATGCTGCAGACCTATGAAAATGCCCGCGACCTGCTTGGCCGGGGCACAGCGTTAAATGCGGATAGGGGCCATATGATTGCTCTGCTTGGACAATATTTTCAACCTTTGGTGCGGTCCCATGCTGGTTGATAGTCATGTGAATTTACACGCCCCGCAATTTGAGGGCGAGATCGATCATGTCATCAACCGCGCCCGTCTGGCCGGTGTCTCGACCATGCT
>JALSJA010000015.1 GCA_026989615.1 Parvularculaceae bacterium
TCGGAGCGATTACCAGCCTTGCGGTCAGACCGGCATCGTCGCAATGCACCTCGCCGCTTTTCTGTCCGCGTTCGATCATCTTGGTGATAAGCGCCAAAATCCGGTCAATGACCTGTTGCCGGTAAGCGAGGACCGTTTCGGGAAAGGCCGAAGAGTTTGCAATCAGCACTTTCATCAATCGCGGCATATCAGTGTTGCGAATAAGATGCGGGGCCATGGTCATCAAGGCATCCAGCGCCGGGCGAAAACCTTCAAATTGCGCCAGCACCTGTTCCATTTTCTCCACATTGGGCAAAGCATGGGTCGTCACCAAAGATTCGAACAATGCGTCCTTGCTGTCGAAATAGAGATAGAGCGTGCCCTTGGACAGGCCCGCCCTTTTGGCGATGTCATCCATGCGCGCCGGCGCAAAGCCTTTTTCAATAAATTCATCAAGCGCCGCCGCCAGCAAAGCCTCGCGGCGCTTTTCTTTGGCTTCAATAGTTCGCGCTCTTTGCATGGCTGCTTTTCCTTTTTTTCAGGGGCTCCCCCCAAGCGAGGAGCGCCCCGGACAAACATCTGGCTCTGGCTCTGGCGAACCTCGACTCCAGCCCCATCCCCCAGTCAATCCTGAATTCACCATAAATGACTGACTGGTTAGTTATTTATAAGGGTGGAAAGGGCTGATGTCAAGAGGCAGCAGAAATGGATTGGGAATGGCTCGGCCCTGCTTATCCATCTCGCTACACAGGCGCTGGTGCAGCGGGCCGGACCTTCGACAGATTCAGGGCATCAAAACAAAGGCTTGAGGTCCGGATTGGCGGATCTGAAAATCAGTTAAGAGCGCAGGGAAAAAGGCGTGAAATCCGTGTCTTCATCATAGACATCGACGCCTTCAATCTTTTTCAAGCGACCAACCACGAAATAGGTGACGGGGGTAAGGAGCGCTTCCCACAGGACTTTCAAAATATAATTGGTGATGAGAACCGTGACCACGGCGCTTGTGGTCCATACGCCGAAAAAAGCGATTGGGTAAAACAGGAGGCTATCGACCCCCTGCCCGACAATGGTGGAGCCGATGGTCCTCTGCCAGAGATGTTTGCCTTTCGACCACACTTTCATCCGCGCCATGACAAAAGCATTGGCCAGTTCCCCGGCCCAAAAAGCAATGATCGAGGCAAAGACGATACGCGGGGTAAGGCCGAACACTTCCTCATAGGCCGCCTGCCCCTTCCAGATATCCGCCGGCGGCAAAGCCACCACCACCCAGGCCATGGCCGCCATGAAAATAACCCCGGCAAAACCGGCCCAGATCACCCGCCGCGCACGGGCATAGCCGTAAACTTCCGTCAACACGTCGCCAAGCACATAAGAGAGCGGAAAAAACAAGATCCCTGCGCCAAAAATCTGTGTGCCGAAGAAAGGCAGATCCACTTGCGACAGCTTGGCCGCGCCAATCAGATTTGAGCAGATGAGAATGGCAACAAAAGCCGCCATGCAAAAATCATAATAGCGGAAGCGATGATCTTTCAGGGCTTCGGCCTTTATGTGTTTTTCCGCGCCCGCCATAAGGCTATTCGCTTAAGGCCGCTTTGATGGCCTGCAGGGCCTGTTCGGCCTTGTCACCATCGGGACCGCCGGCCTGTGCCATGTCAGGCTTGCCGCCGCCGCCCTTGCCACCCACCGCTTGCGCCCCGCAACGCACCAGATCCACCGCGTTAAAGCGGCCCTGCAAATCATCGCTGACACCAATGCCTATGGCCGCCTTGCCATCATTCACCGCCACAAAGGCGATAATGCAGGAGCCGGTTTTTTTCTTTGTCTCATTGATGAGGCCACGCAAGTCTTTGGGTGAGACATCCGGCAACACCTTGCCGATAAACGGCACCCCGCCGACATCTTCCGGCTTGCTCGCTTCCCCGCTGCCACCCATGGCAAGCTTTTTGCGCGCTTCGGCCAATTGCTTGTCGAGCTTCTTGCGCTCCTCCAATAATTGTTGCGTGCGCTCAACCAGTTTCGGTACCGGCGATTTCAACACCTCCGCTGCCGCCTTGGCGATATGTGCCTCACCGATGAGATGAATACGCGCCGCCTCACCGGTCAGTGCTTCAATACGGCGAATACCGGATGCTACCGCACCTTCGGAAATGATCGCAAAAAGAGCAATATCACCGGTGCGGCCGACATGGGTGCCACCACATAATTCCACCGAATAATCGCCATGGCCTTCAATGTCCCGGCCCATATTCAGCACACGGACCGTATCATCATATTTTTCACCAAATAAAGCGATAGCCCCCGCCTCCAATGCCTCGTCATAATCCATAATCCGCGTACCAACCGGTGCATTCTGGCGAATAACAGCATTAACCTCGCGTTCAATCGCCGCAATATCATGGGGGGTAAGGCCCTGATTGTGAGAAAAATCGAAGCGCAATCTGTCTGGCGCAACCAGCGAGCCTTTTTGGGTCACATGATCGCCGAGAATATGGCGCAAAGCCGCATGCAGCAAATGGGTGGCGGAATGATTGGCGCGAACTTGATCACGGCGGTCACGGTCTATTGTCAATGTCAGCGTGTCACCAGTTTTCAAACCCCCTTCTTTGACAATGGCGATATGTCCATGAACGACACCGGCGCGCTTTTTCACATCGCTAATGCAAATCAGATTATCGCCACTGCTCGCCTGCCCTGCATCGCCCATCTGCCCACCAGACTCTGCGTAAAACGGCGTTTGACTGACCACAAATTCTATTTCATCACCCTCATTTGCCTGCTCCACCGGCACGCCATCTTTCACAATCGCCTGCACCACCCCGTCAGCGCGGTCATGGACATAGCCGACAAATTCTGTCGCGCCGGCCTTGTCGCGAATATCAAACCAGACGGCTTCGGATGCCGCATCGCCAGAGCCCTGCCAATGGGCACGAGCGGCAGCGCGCTGGGCCGCCATGGATGTTTCAAACCCCTCTTCATCAACAGTAATGCCCTTCCGGCGCAAGGCATCCTGCGTGAGATCAAGGGGAAAGCCATAGGTATCGTAAAGCTTGAAGGCCGTCTCCCCGGGGAAGTTTTGCCCTTGCGGCAATTTTTGCAATTCCGCATCCAGCATTTTCAAACCGCGATCCAGCAAAGAGCGGAATTTTTCTTCTTCCGAATTAAGGGTCTGGGTAATCAGGCTTTGCGCCCGAACAAGCTCGGGAAAAGCGGCCCCCATTTCCTCCACCAATACCGGCGCAAGGCGCGCCAGCAAAGGCTCGCGCGTACCCAGCGTGTGGGCATAACGCATGGCTCTACGCATAATCCGTCGCAAAACATAGCCCCGCCCTTCATTGGACGGCATCACCCCGTCAGCCAATAAGAACGAAGATGCCCGCAAATGATCAGCAATGACCCGATGGGCCGGACCGTTCTCGCCCTGCATATTGGTGCCGGTCAATGTCTGGCTGGCATCGGTGAGTTTTAGAAACAGATCTGTATCATAATTATCATGCTTGCCCTGCATCACCGCGGCGATACGTTCCAGCCCCATGCCGGTATCAATCGAAGGCTTGGGCAAATCCGTCTGCGTGCCGTCTTGATGGCGCTCAAACTGCATGAAAACGAGATTCCAGATTTCAATGAAACGATCCCCGTCTTCGTCGGGCGAGCCCGGCGGACCACCGGCCACATCCTCCCCATGGTCATAAAATATTTCCGAGCAAGGCCCGCAAGGGCCGGTATCGCCCATGGACCAGAAATTATCATTGGTAGCAATGCGGATAATCCGGTCTTCGGGCAGGCCCGCAATTTTGGCCCAGAGAGCAGCCGCCTCATCATCGGTATGATAAACGCTGACCAGAATTCTGGCGGGGTCAATGCCAAATTCCTTGGTCACCAAAGTCCAGGCGCTGTCTATTGCCTCTTCCTTGAAATAGTCGCCAAAAGAAAAATTACCGAGCATCTCGAAAAAAGTGTGATGGCGTGCCGTATATCCGACATTATCAAGATCATTATGCTTGCCCCCCGCCCGCACACATTTTTGCGACGAAGTGGCGCGCTTGTAAGGGCGCTTTTCCGCACCGGTAAAAACATTCTTGAACGGCACCATGCCTGCATTGACAAATAGCAAGGTCGGGTCGTTTTGCGGCACCAAAGGTGCCGAGGGCACAATCTCATGGTCGCGCCCGGCGTAAAAGTTCAAAAAAGTCGAGCGAATATCGTTCAATGTTTTCATGTTATGGATTTCTGTCCGGTCAATAGCTATAGGCAACAAAATGGAGCTTTTGCCCCTTAATGCCGCTTCTTATACGCCTATATGTCCCATAGCAAAATGCGAAAAGCTCCAATCCAAGCCCCAAAACCGTAAAAAAGAGGGCCCGGCCAAAGCCGGACCCTCCCAAATGTTGCAATAATCAACCAAGCGAAGAAGGATTAATGCAACAAACCCTAAAAAAGGCCTCCACCCCCTTCGCGAGGGAGGATTTATTCGTTAGCCGCTTTGACCTCTTTATCCTCTTTGGCTTTCTCGCCCGTCATCAGATCCTCGGCAATCAACCCGGCATTGGCACGAATCGCATGTTCGATCTCCGCGGCCATTTCCGGATTATCCGCCAAAAACTGCTTGGCATTTTCCCGGCCCTGTCCAATCCGCTCGGAATTATAGGAATACCAAGAGCCGGATTTCTCGACCACGCCAGCGGTGACCCCAAGATCAACCAGCTCGCCCATTTTGGAGATACCTTTGCCATACATGATATCAAATTCGACCTGTTTGAAGGGCGGTGCCATTTTATTTTTCACGACTTTGACCCGGGTCTGGTTGCCAACAATCTCGTCACGCTGCTTGATGGCGCCAATACGGCGAATATCAAGGCGCACAGAGGAATAGAATTTCAGCGCATTACCGCCCGTGGTAGTTTCCGGCGAGCCGAACATCACACCGATCTTCATACGAATCTGGTTGATGAAAATCACCATCGTATTGGATTTTGCAATAGAGCCGGTCAGCTTGCGCAGGGCTTGGCTCATCAGCCGCGCCTGCAGGCCCGGCAGGCTATCGCCCATATCCCCTTCCAATTCCGCCCGCGGGGTCAGCGCCGCCACAGAATCGACCACCAGCACATCAACAGCCCCGGAGCGCACCAAAGTGTCGCAGATTTCCAAGCCTTGCTCACCCGTATCAGGCTGCGAGATCAGCAAATCATGGAGATTGACCCCCAATTTGCGGGCATAGGCCGGATCAAGAGCGTGCTCGGCATCAATAAAGGCTGCAACCCCGCCATTTTTCTGCGCTTCGGCCAGACAATGCAAAGCCAAAGTGGTTTTACCGGAGCTTTCCGGGCCATAAATCTCGACCACCCGCCCCCGGGGCAGACCACCAATGCCAAGGGCAATATCCAGCCCCAGCGAGCCCGTGGAAACGGATTCGATCTCAACCACCTGATCATTTTTACCAAGGCGCATGATCGAGCCTTTGCCAAAGGCTTTGTCTATCTGGGAGAGCGCTGCTTCCAGCGCCTTACTCTTGTCCATATTTCCGCTTTCTACTACTCGTAAATTATTATTGGCCATGCCGTCTTGCTCCTTCATGTCATATGGTCGAGGACCGCTCAATGGAAATATTTTGTACCAGCTTTGTTCTGGTTTGGCAACAGAGTCTATCCTCTTAATAATATTGATATATTCGCATTTGTTCCAATTATGTCCTAAAATTGTGGATTATTCTTTACCCTAAAGGGGGGTGTAATTGGGCGGCACAAATGGCATTTGAAACATTAAGATGATTCCGGCGGTCAGGGCCGGGCAAATTGGGGTGGCAAGACGGATTTTGCCGAACCGGAAAAGGGAGACTTGGAAGATGATCAAATGGCTGTCTTATGCGATTGGAGGTCTCATCGGATTGATCTTGATCGCCGCATTGCTAGCGCCTGTTGTCGTTCCCGGCAGCTATTACAAGTCGGTATTGGAAGCACAGGCAAGTAAAGCTCTCGCCCGTGATGTGCAGCTTGCCGAAGCACCCTCTTTTCGCCTGCTGCCAGCCCCCGCTTTCAAAGTAAACGGATTGACCATCAGCAATGCTCCCGGCTTTTCCGCGACCCATTTTGCCGAAGTGGAAGAAGCACGCATCAAGGTAAAACTCTGGCCGCTCTTTGCGCGGCGGGCCGAGATTGACGAGCTTGTTCTCATTCGCCCGGAAATCTCTTTGGAAAAAAGAACCGATGGTACGGTAAACTGGTTGCTGGGCGCACAAGAGGAGGCACCGGATGGACCTGTGCAACCCTCGGGCGCTCCGGCTGGCGATGTGCGCCTCGGCGATGCCCGCCTCGTTGATGGCAAAATCACTTTTGAGGACCAAAGCTCAAACCAGCTTTTTACTGCCGAAGCGGTAAACCTCACCCTCGCTTTGAAAACCCTTGCCAAGCCGCTGACCGTCAATGGCGATATGGTTTTTCAAGGCACACCGGCAAAACTTTATGCCAAGGCCACGACGCCACAAAGCCTGATGGCAAACCGGCCCTCATCGCTGGAATTGAAAATAGAACTGGCGGATAATCTCATCGATACCACCATAAACCTTGCTGGTGGCGCCCTTGCCTATGATGGCACTCTCACCATTGATGCCCCAACCCTGCGCAGCCTGCTGGCGACTTTGGGGGCGCCAATCGAAGTTGAAAAAGGCTTTGATCGATTAAAACTTTCCGGCGCAATTTCAGGTGGCGAAAACCATTTAAGTTTCAAAAATGCCACACTCAGCTTTGATGCCATTCAGGGTAATGGCGATCTTGATTTTTTCTGGGGCGGCGCACGACCCAAGGTCG
>JALSJA010000016.1 GCA_026989615.1 Parvularculaceae bacterium
TCCGCCGGGCGAAAGCCCAGCACCACGACGCCATGGCCCATAGCAAGGGTTTCGCGCATTCGCTCCAGCACACGGACCGGCAAGAGGGGTGTATCCGCGTAAAGCACAAAAACAGCTCCGGAAAACCCTTGAATACTATCCATGGCCACCCGGACCGCATCCCCCGTACCCCGGGGCGGGTCCTGAATAAAAATTTGCGGGGGCGGACTATTTTCCGGCGCCAGCCCTTTTGCCGCTTCCCCAACCTCCAAAGCCTGCACACCGATCACCACAGCCACCCGCTCCGGCGACAAACCGGCACCGATTTTCAACACATGGCCAAGCATCGGCAAATGTCCGATTTCATGCAGCACTTTGGGCAGACGGGATTGCATACGCGTGCCATGACCAGCGGCAAGAATGATGAGGGCTGTGTCTTGATTATTACTCGGCATTATTGCTCCAAAAAGGGTCGGACTGGAATTTGATATAGGAATAGCCTGCTTTGATAAAATGACGATTGGTTTCTGGTTCTTACCATAGGCAATGCCGGTTTTGCCACATCAACCAAATTCCGATAGGCCTTGAAGCTATCGCAGATAATATAGGCCCTGATGAGACATTTTGACGATTTAACCGTGATTTTCGACCTTGACGGCACCTTGGTCGACAGCGCGCCGGATATCACCGCAGCCATGAACCATGCGCTCGGGCAAAAGGGCTATCCGCCCATTGACCCCGCCACGGTGCGCCACCTTGTCGGGCGCGGTGCCCGGACCATGATCAACCATGCGATCCACCATCACCGGGCTGAGGGCCAGGATGTCGATGCCCTCATCGCCCGCTTTCTTGATTATTATGCAGCCCATATTGCCGACCATACGCGGCCCTTTGACGGGGTCGGCCCCTGTTTGCAGGCCTTGTCGCAAGCCGGTTCCCGCCTTGCCATTTGCACCAATAAGCGCGAAGCACTGGCCCTGCCATTATTGCAGGCCCTCGGCCTTGAGGTCTGGTTTGAAGCCATTATCGCCGGTGACAGTTTGGCAGAAGCCAAGCCCTCAGCCCTGCCCCTGCAGGAAATCATCCGCCGCACCGGCACCGCCAAGGCCGTTATGATTGGCGATAGCATGACCGATTATGCCGCCAGTCAGGCCGCACAAATCCCCTGCCTGCTTTACAAACATGGCTATTGGCATCAGGGCGATGAATGGCCGGAAGACGCCATAATTTTTGAAGATTTTACAAAATTGCCAAGGCTGATAGGCAGTATTTCAACTTAGAGCCTATCCGGTTTTGATGGAATCAAAACCGGGCTCTAGGTCTTTGTTTTTGAGCACTTCTTGTCCGAAAACCGGCCTCACCCTGAGGAGCTGCGAAGCGGCGTCTCGAAGGGCCCACTTATCCTGAAAGCGCTCTAGGAATCAGGCCTCGGCCGATGACCCCTCATTGCGCTGTCGCTGCGGCATGCCATTGACCATGTTGGAGCGAATATCAAAACGGCTTGACCGCATGGTTGGCACAAAAGCTTCATGGACCAGTTTCACATCCACATCAAAGCCGCGTTTTTGCCAGAAATCCGCGATTTTCCGGCTAAGATGACCCGCGCCAGCGCTTGAACAATAATCAGACATTGGATTACCTCATCACCTTAATGTTTTTCCACCATAGCCTCACATTCAGGAACCATTTTCCGGCACCCCTTTGCTTATTCTCCCATATATAAGCCAAGGCTATATTTTGGATGATGCTATCGAAAGAGCGAAAATTACAAGGAAAACTAAGCATAATCTGCCATAATTTTGCTTTTCACAGGCAAATTTATCCGGCATTATAAGTTTTTCCTATATTCTGCTCAAAAGGGTTTTCCATGAGCCTTGCCATCGACCTGCCAGACAGTGAAACCAGCACGATCGGCGCCCGAATCAGGGCGGCTAGACGGGCCCGCCATCTCAATCAGGGCGCGCTGGCGCAAAAATTACGGGTCAGCCAGCCAACCATTGCCAATTGGGAATCCGGCATTCATGACCCGCGCCAGCTCATGCTCGCCAAAATCGCCGAAGCTCTGGAGGTCTCTCTTGGCTGGCTTGCCAGTGGCGAGCGTTCGGAACTGGAAAAAGACCGCCACCCGGCGGCCGCCTATTTGCGGCGATTATTGGTGCATGTGCCGGTGGTACCAATCGATCAGGTCGCCCGTGTGCTGGAGGAACCGGACCTCGATTTTCACGGATTGGCAGTTGATTATATCCCCATCACCGCAGGCGCCTCGACCATGGCTGCTGTTTTCATGCGCGATGATGCCATGAATCTGGCCTTTCCGGTAGATACGCTGGTGGTGATCAATTATGCCGAGCGCAACCCGGCCGAAGGGGCGCTGGTTCTCGTGCAATATGAGGGGGCACCGATTTTACGCCGGTGGCGCACCAATCCGCCGCGCCTTGAGCCAATCTCAAGCGACCCGAGCCATAAACCCATCTTCCTTGACCGCCTTGAAAATGTGATTGGCACCCTGTTCATTTCCATTCGTTTTCATTAGAGCCTTTTCGGTTTTGATACCAATCAAAACCGGGATCTAAGTCTTTGTTTTAGAGCACTTCTTACCCGAAAACCGGCCTCACCCTGAGGAGCTGCGAAGCAGCGTCTCGAAGGGCCCACTTTTCGCAGAAGTGCTCTAGGTCAAGACCACGACCTTACCCTCACCACAAAATTCCGCTACAGCTTAAGCCACAGCATTGGCCAATAGATAATGAAAGTCAGATTTTGCCGCGCAGTTCAATTTTCACGCTTACCAAATGGCAGGGCCATAGGGAGGAAATCAATTTCTCCTATGATTGCGAGCGTTTCGGGACATTCACCGAAACCCTCACCCTGCCTGTCGCCCTGCCGGATCAACCCTCTTCTGATCTCGCGCGCCTGATTGACCTTCTCCATGCCGCTCTGGGGGTTAGCTATTACAAAGCTGCCGCCGCGCAGGAAATTTCATTGCCCGGTTTTGTCGACGCCCCCAAAGCGCAGGCCATGATAAAGGCGCTTTATACGCAAGGGCTGGCCGAATTTTTCATTCGTGCCAATCTCGATTACCCGCCGCGAACAGAATTTATCTTTGCCGAAAACACCCATCAGGATTTCTCAAAACCTGTCATTTCTGCAAATGAAAAAGCGCTAATCGCTTTTGGCGGCGGCAAGGATTCTTATGTGGCCGATGCCATTTGCGCCAGATCCGGCCTGACAACAGAGCTGGCCTCGGTCATTCTGTCCGATAAGGTCGGCAATGTGTTGCAGGGCTTTAGCACAAAGCCATTACTACTCGCCAGGCGCCATCTCGACCCCAAAATTCGCAAAATTGCAGATCAGGGTGCCTATAACGGCCATGTGCCCATCACCGCCATCAATGTGCTTATCCTCGCCCTGATTGCCGGTTTGCGCGGCGACCGCTATGTGGTGTTTGCCAATGAGCGCAGTGCCGATGAGCCGACATTGCAATATGGAAACCTCACCGCCAATCATCAATATTCAAAATCGAGCGCGTTTGAAAAACTGCTAAGCGATGCCATAAAAGAGGCAGGTACAACCAATCCCCATTTCTTTTCTATCCTGCGGCCTTTTTCGGAGATTTGGATTGCCCAAAGCCTGTCGCACCTGCCGGAGGCCCTTGCCAAATTCTCAAGCTGTAATCGCAATTTTCATATTGATGGCAGGCGCACAACCCGCTGGTGCGGCGCTTGCGCCAAATGCGCTTTCACAGCGCTAATGCTGGCCCCGTTCCTGCCCCCTGCAGCAATGACAAAGATCTTTCCCGGCAATTTTCTTGATGATGAAAGCCTGCTTCCATTGTTCAGGGATTTACTGGGCTTGAGCGACATAAAGCCATGGGATTGTGTTGGTACGATGGGCGAATGTCGCGCTGCTTTATGGCAGCTCTCCCAAGGCACAGATTGGCGCGAGACCCTTATCGTCAAAAGATTATTGCCGGACGTTCTGACCCGGCAGGATACAAGCGCCCTTGCCAGAGAATGGCAGACCGCCCTCGCCCCCGCCGCCAACAAAACATTGCCGGAAAAGTTTATGGAGGCCGCATCATGTCTTTAAAACAGCTTCCCGGCCCTGCTTCCTTGCAACGGGTCTTTCTGCACGGCTTTGGGGTTGAAGGTCGTGCCGCTTTGCCATGGTTACAGGAAAAAAGCCCCGCAGATATCATGGTTATTGGCAAGGATATTGAAAACCAACCCGATGGTTTGAAAATTGTTGACGAGCAGGACGCCCTTGCCCTGCCGCCCCCCAATCTTTATTTACGCTCACCGGGGGTTTCGCCCAATAACCCCCTCATGCAGGCCATGACAGAAGCCGGTATTCCCACAACCACCCCGACCGGTTATTGGCTCGACAAAGCTGCCCATGGCAAAATTATTGCCATTACCGGCACCAAAGGCAAAAGCACCAGCGCTGCGCTGTTGCAAGCAATCCTGAAAGAGGCCGGATGCGAGACCGCTCTTATCGGCAATATTGGCGCACCGCCTTTTGCCAGCGCCATTGGCCCCGACACCATCTGTATTGCCGAGCTTTCTTCCTATATGATGCATGATCTCCCATCGGTGATAGATTTTCATGTGATTACCAATCTTTACACGGAACACACAGACTGGCATGGCAATCACGCGGCCTATGCCGCCGCCAAGCTCCGCCCTTTTCTGGAAAACTCCCAGCAAAAGGGCCTTTATGGGGACAATCTCGCGCCCGATCTCGGCGACCACAAGACCGCCATGCCGGTCAGCGATATCGCCCAATATGAAGACGGTAAATTATTTCACGGCCTCGACTGGCAGATAGAGCTTGAGAAGCTGAATGATATTTTCATAGCTCCCTCCATGGCCAAGGCCGCCGATTGTGCGCTGGCCAGTGCATTGGTCGTGGCCAAGGATTGGCAATTATCTCCCCCGGAAGAAATTCTTGCAGCAGCGGCCAGAGCCTTTCGCGGGTTTAAAGGCCTGCCCCACCGCCAATCCATCATCTCGCAAGCGGGCAATCGCTTATGGATTGATGATGCGCTGGCCACCGTCCCCGAAGCAACACTTTCCGCCATCACCCGGTTTCAAAAGCGCCCTTTGCACATTCTCATTGGCGGCAAGGATCGCGGCCAGCGCTTTGCCGATTTTTTCGCCCGCCTTCCGGATGGAGCCATGATCCGCTTTTATCAATTTGGCGAGATTGCCACCCGCTTCGCCGCCGATGCCGCAGGGGCCGGTATAGACTGCGCCAGGGATGGCAATAGGCCTTATGAGGACATGGAAGCGGCCCTCAAAGCCGCTTTTGAGGCCAGCGCCCCCGAAGACGCTATCCTGTTTTCGCCAGCGGCCCCGACCGAAGAACAGTATGGCAATTTTGCCAATCGGGCTCAGATTTTCGCGGATTTTGCCAAAAATATCAGTTAATGACCCGTTAGCCAAAATCGGCTTACAGTGACGTCCATGCAGATCATGGCTGTCATAAGAGAGACTTTCCGGTCGCTTGGGGCATTTATTGTCGTCGGGCTGACTTCGACTCTGGTCCATTATATCGTTCTAAAAATCCTGCTCGGCACCGGGCTGGTTTCAGAGCTTTGGCTGGCCAATGTCTTTGCATTTTTCTGCGGCCTCATCATTTCCTATTCCGGCAATTATTTTTTCGTATTTGAAAAACGCCGGGGCCATGCGGCAGCCTTCGGCTTTTTGTTGTCCGGCTATTCGGTGGCACTGCTGGTCAATACCAGTGTTCTTGTGGGGCTGGCTGAAGGAGGAATTTTCAACCTGCTGCGCGGGCCCTTGGCGAATTTTGGCGGCAATGCGCTGATGGGTTTATGGCAGGGGCTTATCGACCTTGTTCCCTTTCTTGGCACGATTGAAAATGTCGCGACCACACCGGCCTTTATCGTCGCCACCGGCATCAGCGCCAGCATGACCTATTTATGGAATCGCTTTGTGGTGTTTCAATCCCGGGTGCGCCTTAGCGAGCGCACGGCCCCTAAAAAGGCGTAGCCAATATCATCACCCAGAAAGTGCGATATTGGGAGTTTTTGCGATAGCTGACAGCGATTCCCAATTCTTCCAATGCCGGATCGAGAATATTCTTGCGATGGGTTGGGCTATCAATCCATGCCTGAAAGGCCTCGGAAAAATCACGCTGGCCACCACTTAAATTTTCCGCCGCCCGAAACGGATCATAGCCGGCCTTGGCAAGGCGATGGGCAAGCATCGCACCACCGCTCGAATGGTGGGTGATATTGTCACGCCCAGCCATTTCTTCACTATAAGCAAGAGCGGTCTCAACCAGCAGCGGATTGAAGCGAAGCGGTGCAACATTATGCCTGGCACGATATTCATTGATCACCGCCAAGGCCTGCATGGGCTCTAGCCGGGACTTTTGTTCCGGCGACACTTCAATCATCCATATATTTTCGCCCGCAGCGCGCTCATGGGCCAGTGCATTCGCGCCAAAGGCGAAAAACAAGAACGAGAAACCAAAAATCAAGCGCAACACAGATAAATACCCTCACCTTCAGGCAGCCGCCATGATGGAACAGCAGCCGCAAAAGGCAAGAGGTTTTAAGCTTTAAGCTTAACGCTGATCAATCGCCTTAACGTCACGCTGGGCCGGTCCTGTATAATTGGAAAGCGGGCGAATGAGTTTATTGTCTTCCAATTGCTCGCGAATATGCGCGGTCCAACCGGTAATGCGCGACATCACAAAAATCGGTGTGAACATCGGAATTTCAAAGCCCATGAGATAATAGGCCGGGCCTGCGGGAAAA
>JALSJA010000017.1 GCA_026989615.1 Parvularculaceae bacterium
CCCGATTGGCGCTGGCGCAGAAAAATATTCCTCCTCCAGCGCCCGCACCGCTCTGCGCGAAGGCAGGCCGGAAACCGCTCTTGCCATTCTGGGGCGCCATTGGTCGGTGCGCGGTGCGATCGCCCACGGCAAACGCCTTGGTCACAAAATCGGCTTCCCGACCGTCAATATTCCCCTCGGCGATTATCTTAGCCCCAAACAAGGAATTTATGCGGTCACCATTCGATGGGCGGATAAAAACTATTACGGTGTCGGCTATTATGGTGCCCGCCCCACCGTGGACGGCACGGGCGCTTTGCTGGAAGCCCATATATTTGATTTCAATCAAACCATTTATGGCGAGACCGTCGAAATTTTCTTTCACCACTTTATTCGCGATGATGAAAAGTTTTCTTCCCTAGAGAAGATGAAAGAACAAATCGCCCGCGATAGCGCCAAGGCCAAAGCGCTTTTCGGCATTTAACGCTTGAGGGTTTTCTTCCTCCTCTGTCATTGGTGAATCCGGTTCTTTTTCAATCGCAATTTCAACATCATTCCCGACGCGCCTTACCGCACCCGCTCAGGCAACAGCGCTTCCCCACCCAGCTTCTTTGCCCCAATCTCGACCATCGCCGCTTTGCTTGCCGCCAAACGTTCCGGCGTTAGCGGATGGGTATAGCGCAACCAGATGGATTTTGGTTTTTCCCGGGCAAATATTTCAAACGCCTTCATTGCCCCATCAAGATTGCCCCCGCCCCGGGCCAACATATAAAGCCCCACATAATCGGCTTCGGCTTCAAAGCTTTCAATCCCCGGTGCGAGCGCCAAAGCTTTGGCCCGCAGGGAAACCTCACGGGATTTGTCCACCCGCCCCAATAGCGCATCAGCCCCATCGCCCAGCAAAGCCAGCACCGGCACATAAATGACTGCGCCGGAAACAATGACATTGCGCGTGCCCTTGCGCACATGGCGCAGGGCCACATGGGCAAGCTCATGGGCCAAGATAAACTGCAAGGCATCATCATCCATCACCCGCATCAACCCTGCATAAAGGGTGATAGTACTGGTTCCCGCATAGGCATTCATGGTGTCGCCATTGACGACTTTCAGCCCTGCATCGCAAATTTCTACCGATGTGATGTCCGCTTCACCCGGCACACCATTGCGCTGATAGGCAAGCGTAAATGCCTTGCCTTTTTTCAACTTTTCCGAAAGCGCCTTGCGCAAATCGGTGATGGTTTCAAAATTTTTCCCCTCAATGCCGATCAACCGATCGCCCCCGCGCAGCCCCGCCTGAAAGGCTGGGCCGCCTTCCATCACATCCAAAGCAAAAGCATGATCCGGCACCCCATGGGCGGCAAGCTGGCTGGCGGTAATCCCGCGCAAATCCCGCCCCAAAGCCTCCCGGTCACTCATCAGCAGCCCCATGGAAAAGCGCTTTTTCGGGCAAAGCTCCCCATTGGCCGCCAATAGAGGCCATAATAGCTGGTGGCCGCGCTTCAAGCGCCCGATCTGCACCCCGATAGCATCGTCCAGACGATCAGCCTCAAACGCCGCGACCCTGTCCGGCGACAGATCTGGCGGGCTATAGGTCTGGCTGGCACAGGCTGACATCAGGGCCAAAACCAGCAATAACAAGGCAGAAGTGGAAAAAAAACGCATACAGGCTTCCTCAATCAAGGCGAATTGAACGGGGAATCAGCGCCAATTGCAAGTATTGACCTTTGTGAGTGAATATGGCCCGTGCTGCTGAAAATTTTGTCTGCCAATCCTGCGGCGCGACCTATTCCAAATGGGCCGGGCGTTGCGATGCCTGCGGGCAATGGAATACCATTGAGCTTGAAATAAGCGAAGCGCCCCCCGGCAGCCATAGCGCGAAAACGGCCAAGGGCAGGCCCGCAAAAACGCTCGAATTTGTCTCCTTAAAAGGCGAGATTGCCGAAGCTCCGCGCCTGCCCAGCGGCAATTCGGAATTTGACCGCGCCACGGGCGGCGGCCTCGTACCCGGTTCGGCTTTGCTCATTGGCGGCGATCCCGGGGTTGGCAAATCAACGCTGCTGCTGCAAATCGCTGCCGGATTATGCCGGAGCGGCTCGCGGGTGGCTTATATTTCCGGAGAAGAATCAGTCGCACAAATTCGCTTGCGCGCTTCTCGCATGGGGCTGGAAGATGCGCCGGTGGAACTGGCTTCTGCCACCTCTCTCAGCACCATTCTTGCCACCTTGAAAAAACAAAAGCCCGATGTGCTGATCATGGATTCAATCCAGACCGTCTGGTCCGACACCATCCCCGCCGCCCCCGGCACGGTGACGCAGGTACGCTCCTGCGCGCAAGAATTGGTGCGTTTTGCCAAACAAAGCGGCTGCGTATTGTTTCTTGTGGGCCATGTGACCAAGGATGGACAAATAGCGGGCCCTCGCGTGGTCGAACATATGGTCGATGCGGTTTTATATTTTGAAAGCGAGACCGGGCGCTCTTACCGGATTTTGCGGGCGGTGAAAAACCGCTTTGGGGCCGCTCATGAAATAGGCGTTTTTGAAATGACCGCCAAGGGCTTGCGGGAAATTTCCAATCCGTCGGAGTTGTTCCTTACCGAAACCGAAAATGCGGTTTCCGGCATGGCGGTATTTGCCGGCATTGAAGGCACAAGACCGATGTTGGTGGAAATTCAGGCTCTGGTCAGCCCCTCTTCTCTGGGGGCCCCGCGCCGGGCTGTAGTCGGCTGGGACAGTGCGCGGCTATCCATGCTATTGGCGGTGCTGGAAACCAGATGCGGGCTTGATTTTGGCCGTCTTGATGTGTTTTTGAACATTGCCGGGGGCTTGCGCATTGGCGAACCTGCCGCCGATCTTGCTGCCGCTGCCGCCCTTGTCTCTTCGGTTCTGGATCGCCCCCTGCCTGCAAAGTCGGCAGTATTTGGCGAAATTGGCCTGTCCGGCGCAATCCGTCCCGTCACCCAGACAGAAGCGCGGGTCAATGAGGCGGCGAAGCTCGGCTTTGAAGCGATTATCGGTCCTTGGGGCAAGGACTCAGAGGATAGCAAGGCGATGAAGGCCTATAGTTTTGATCAATTACCGGATTTTGTGCGCTGGATGCAGAAATGATCTTGATAGGGCGCGATTTTTGCTTGTTTGGCTGTGGCGCTCTTGCTCTTTCTATGCCACAAAGCCGAGAGAAGCAGCGGGGCAGTTGTGAAGCGTATTTATGACCTGGTTTGACATTATCATTCTTGGAACGCTCGGGTTTTCCACCCTTTTTGCCTTTGGCCGCGGGGTGATGCGCGAGGGCATATCGCTGATGGCACTGGCTATCGGCTTTGTTTCTGCTCTTTATCTCTCCGGCCCTTTGGGGGCTATGGTTGGGGCCAATTCCAGCACGCTGTTCAAACTGTTTATCTTCCTTGCGGTTTTTGCCGCCATTTTCATCATGACGCTATTGGTGTTGGAAGGCCTGCGGGGCAAATTTACCGGCAAGGATATATCGCTCATAGATCGCCTGATTGGTGCCCTGTTTGGCCTGTTGCGGGGCTATCTGCTGATTGGCGGCTTTTATCTCATCATTGATTATTACGCGGTTGATGGGGAAGAACCGGATGGTTTCAAAAATGCCACCGCCCTGCCTATTGCCCGTTCGGCGGGAGAATTGCTGGAAAATATCGGACTTGAAAGCCTGCCCGGCGAATCGGTTGAAATACAGGATGAGACCGATCATGGAGACCAAGCGTCGTGAGTAAAAATGAGGCCATTGCCAGTTTTCTAAAGCGCCAGACAAGCAAGGCCCGAAACACCACACGCTATTTTGCGGATCCCAAGCTGAAGGAAGAATGCGGTATTTTTGGCATAATTGGCTGCGAGGATGCCGGCGCCAAAACCGCCCTCGGTCTTCATGCCCTGCAACATCGCGGACAGGAAGCAGCTGGCATTGTCACCTTTGACGGGGACCGCTTTTATTCCGATAAACGCATGGGGCTGGTGGCGGATAATTTTTCCGACGCCAAAGTGCTGGATCGCCTGAAAGGCGGCAGCGGCATTGGCCATACGCGCTATTCTACCACCGGCGAAACCGTGTTGCGCAATGTTCAGCCTTTCTTTGCAGACCTTGATCGCGGTGGCATTGCTCTTGCCCATAATGGCAATCTCACCAATGCCCGCACCTTGCGCAAAGAGTTGATCCGCAAGGGCTGTATTTTTCAAACCACATCGGACTCCGAGCATTTTGTGCAATTGGCGGCATTGTCGCGGGGCATGAGCATGGTCGATAAGGTGATCGACAGCCTCCATGATGTGGAGGGGGCTTATGCCCTTTGCATCCTCACCCAAAATGCGCTGATTGGCGCCCGCGACCCGGTGGGTATTCGCCCGCTGGTGCTGGGGCGTCTTGGCAATGCGCCGGTGCTGGCGTCTGAAACTTGCGCCTTTGACCTTATTGGCGCCACCTATGAGCGCGATATCCATCCCGGTGAGGTGGTTATCTGCCATGCCGATGGCCGGGTTGAAAGCCGTCAGGTTTTTCCAAAGCCCAACCAGCCCCGCCCCTGTCTTTTCGAGATGATTTATTTTGCCCGCCCCAATTCCTTCATTGATGGCAAAAGCGTTTATCAGTTACGCAAACAGCTCGGCAAGCAATTGGCCAAGGAAGCCCCTTGCGATGCGGATATGGTTTCCCCCATTCCCGATTCCGGTGTTGCTGCCGCCATTGGCTATGCGCAGGCCACGGGCCTTCCCTATGAAATGGCGCTGATACGCGGGCATTATGTGGGTCGCACCTTTATCCAGCCGGCGCAATCCATTCGCGAGGCTGGTGTAAAGCGCAAACATTCCGCCAATGCCGGAGCTATCAAAGACAAATCGGTCGTACTGGTGGATGACAGCCTGGTGCGCGGGACAACCTCAAGGGCAATCATTGCCATGCTGCGCAAGGCGGGTGCGCGCCAGGTCCATTTGCGCATTGCCTGCCCGCCTATTCAGCATCCGGATTATTATGGTATCGACACGCCATCGCGCGAGGAGCTTCTGGCCGCCACCCGCAACGTTGAAGAAATGCGCGATATTCTCGAAGCCGACAGTCTGAGCTTTCTCTCCCTTGACGGCATGTATGAAGCCTTTGGCAAGGGACCACGGCAAAAAGATGCCCCCGCTTTTACCGATCATTGTTTTACCGGCGATTATCCAACGGCGCTAACCGATCGTGATCGCCAGTCGAGCATTGCCAAAATCGAACAGCTAAGCCTGCTGGCGGAGTCGAGCTAATTGCATGCAGACCTATCTTGATCTTTTGACACGGGTTTTGGAGGACGGCATTGAGCGCAGCGACCGCACCGGCACCGGCACGCGCTCGGTCTTTGGCCATCAAATGCGCTTTGATTTATCCCAAGGCTTCCCCCTCGTCACCACCAAAAAACTACATCTGCGCTCGATCATCCATGAATTGCTGTGGTTCATCGCTGGCGATACCAATATTGCCTATCTGCGTGAGAATGGCGTTAAAATCTGGGACGAATGGGCCGATGAAAAAGGCGATCTTGGCCCCGTCTATGGCAAGCAATGGCGTTCATGGGCGACCCCCGATGGCCGGACCATCGACCAGCTAAAGCAATTGATTGCTGGTTTGCAGACCAACCCCAATTCCCGCCGCCACATTGTCAGCGCATGGAATGTTGGTGAACTGGACGCGATGGCGCTCGCGCCGTGCCATTGCCTGTTTCAGTTTTATGTGGCGGATGACAAACTATCCTGTCAGCTCTATCAGCGCTCGGCCGATATTTTTCTCGGCGTGCCGTTTAATATCGCGTCCTATGCGCTGCTCACCCATATGATTGCGCAAGTTACGGGGCTGGAGCCCGGCGATTTCGTCCACACATTTGGTGACGCACATTTATATTTGAACCATTTGGAGCAAGCGCGCCTGCAATTACAGCGCCAGCCCTTGCCCCTGCCGCGCTTGAGGCTCAACCCGGATGTGAAAGATCTGTTCGATTTCAAATATGACGATATTGAAATTATCAATTATGAAGCGCACCCTTCCATTAAAGCGCCCATAGCGGTTTAACTTCCCATGGATTTTACCCGTCAAACCAATATTCCCCTCGCTCTGGTGGTGGCCATGGCCAAAAACAATGTCATTGGCAGCGGCGGTGCTATGCCATGGCACATGTCTGATGATTTGAAATGGTTCAAGAAAAACACTCTTGGCAAACCCGTCATCATGGGGCGCAAAACTTTTCAATCCATTGGCCGTGCTTTACCGGAGCGCGATAATATCGTCATCACCAGACAATCTGATTTTTGCCATCAAGACATAACGGTGGCGAGTAATCTCGAAGACGCGATTGCCATAGCCGAAGCCTTCGCCCTTCATCGCGGGGTGCAGGAGATCTGCATCATTGGCGGCGGCGAGATTTATCAGCAGGCCCTGCCCTTTGCCAACCGGATTTATCTGACCGAGATAGAGGCGGATATAGAGGGCGATGTGTTTTTCCCAGCGCTGGATGAAGAGAAATGGCAGCGCCAAGCCAAAGGCTCTATCAGCAGGAATGATAAAAATGATTATGACGCCAAGCTGTCAATCCTGACCCGCAAGGCCGATTGATAAAACAGTTTCATTTGCCTTACAACATTGCCTCGTCCATGATGGAAAAAACCAACCGGACCTGCCCCTTATGCCCTATGCCTGCTTTGACCTTACCCATGATGGCGCCATTGCCCATCTGCGCTTGAATAATCCCGACAAGCGCAATGCCATGACCATTGCGTTTTGGAACGAATTGCCTGCGGCTATTC
>JALSJA010000018.1 GCA_026989615.1 Parvularculaceae bacterium
CCATGTGGGGGCGTTTCCGGAACTGGAAGACGAGATGACCCGCTATCGGGGCGTGGCCAATGAAAAAAGCCCTGATCGTCTGGACGCGCTGGTCTGGGCGCTGAGTGATCTATTGCCCATGACGCCCCCCGCCAATCCTTCGATTCGTGCCGCCTGAAATCTGCCCAAAAGAAGCTTGCCAAATGAAAAGGCCTTTGCCCATGCAAATTATTGATAAAATTCTCTCCCCCCTTCGTAATGCGACAACAATGCGGGTTGAGCAAAAGGCCAGCGCCACAAAAGGCATCATCACCATGCATGGCCCCGCTCAGGCGGTATGGACACCGCGTGATTATGGGGCTTTGGCCAAGAACGGGGTGATGAAAAATCCAGTCGTCTATCGCTGCGTGCGCCTGATTGCCGAGGCGGCCGGGTCTGTGCCTTTACAGATTTGTGACGATCACGGGCCGCTTGAGGGCCATGACATTGCAGCGCTGCTGGCCGCCCCCAATGGCGAGCAATCGGGGGCGCAATTATTGGAAGAGTTTTACGCGAGCTTGCAAACTGCCGGCAATGCCTATCTCGAGGCGGTGCGCATTGATGGGGTGGTGCGTGAATTATGGGGCTTGCGCCCGGATCGTATGCGGGTGCGCGCCAGTAAAAATGGCTGGCCCATCGGTTATGAATATCAGGTGGACGGGCACAAGACTTTATTTCGCCGCGAGGGGGAGGATGGCTTTATGCCAATCCTGCATATGAAGTTGTTTCATCCTTTGCATGATCATTATGGGTTGTCGCCTTTGGAGGCGGCGGGAATGGCGGTCGATATTCATAACGCCGCCTCAAGCTGGAACAAATCCCTGCTGGATAATGCGGCAAGGCCTTCGGGGGCGCTCATTTATAAAGGCGTTGAGGGGGCTGAAAATTTGACGGCGGAACAATTTGAGCGGCTAAAGGCAGAATTGTCGCAAACCTATGCCGGGCGCAGTAATGCCGGGCGGCCTCTGGTGCTGGATGGCGGGCTGGACTGGAAACCTATGTCCATGACCCCGTCGGATATGGATTTCATCAATGCCAAACATGCGGCTGCTCGTGAGATTGCCTTGGCCTTCGGTGTGCCGCCCATGTTGCTCGGCATTCCCGGCGATAATACCTATTCAACCTATCGCGAGGCCAATCTTGCTTTCTGGCGCCAGACGATTATTCCGCTGGTGCAAAAAACCGGCGCCGCTTTGTCGCAATGGCTCTGCACCGTGCAGGGTGATAAAGCCGTACGCCTGACGGCAAATTTGAACGCGGTGGATGCCTTGTCATCAGATCGCATTGCCCATTTGCAGCGGGTGTTAAGCGCGGATTTTCTGACCGCAGGGGAAAAGCGCCAGGCCCTTGGCTATCCGGCGGAGCCGCAGGAGGATGGCCATGACCCCTACTAATCGCAGCACTATCGTCATCGGTTCGGCGTTGCTCCTGCAAAGTGCGACCGCTTTGCTATGGGCGGGCTCTGCGGCTGAACGTCTCGCGCAATTAGAGCGTCAGGTTGACAATAATCAGGTTTTGATTGAGCGCACAGCGCGGCTCGAAGAACAGGTGGCGCAAATGCGGATCACTTTGGAGCGCATTGATCGCCGCCTTGAAGCGCCCTTGGCGCGGGAGCGCAGCCCATGAAACCGACCATCATCGCAACGGCCAGCGCCCATTTGGGTTTTATTGAAGGCTATGCCACACGCTTTGGGGAATATGATTTAAACCGTGACCGTGTGTTGCGCGGTGCTTTTTTGAAATCACTTATCCCCGCCAAGCCGGGCCGGGTTAAGATGCTTTATCAGCACAGGGTGGAAAAACCCATAGGTCGCTGGATAGGGATAAAGGAAGACGCCCAAGGGCTGTTTGTACGCGGCGAAATATTTTTGAACACCGATCTTGGTCGCAATGTCTGGTCTTTGATCAGTGGCGGCGCGCTGGATGGGTTATCCATCGGCTTTCGCACCAAGAAGGCCCGGCGCAGCAAAAAGGGGCGCGATTTACTGGAGCTGGATTTGTGGGAAATTTCCATTGTCACTTTTCCCATGGCTCCGGGAGCAAGAATAAATAGCTGGCAGACGGCAGATGGCCTGCCTGTCAGTCTCATGAACAAGCAGCGGCAAGCACAAAGCCTTGCCCGCGAGGTCGCAAATTTGCGGCAGAAACTGATACCCTAAAGGAGTTGAGTTATGGAAACCAAAGCAGAAATGAACCCCGCATCGGGCGATGTGATTGCCGAAGCCGTGCATGATTTATGCGCGACTTTTGAAGAGTTCAAACAGGCCAATGATCTGCGTCTGAAAGAGCTGGAAGAAAAAGGCGTCGGCGATATTGTGTCCGAGGAAAAGCTTACCCGTATCAATAAAGCGCTGGATGAGCAAAAAAGCGCGATTGATCGGCTATCCTTGCAGGTGGCGCGTCCGACACGCGGGGATGTCCGCGCCATTAGCAGTGCCGATAATGAACATAAATCCGCTTTTCATGCCTATATGCGTAGCGGTGATAGTGCGCCGCTATTTGCCCTTGAAGGCAAAAGCCTGTCGGTCGGGGTCGATAGTGATGGCGGCTATCTTGCCCCCGATGAAACCGAAGCGCGCATCATTACGGCGGTGCGGGATATTTCCCCCATTCGCCAAATCGCCATGACCCGGCAAATCGGTGCCAATGCCTATCGCAAACCGGTTTCTGTGACCGGGGCTGCGGCCGGGTGGGTCGGCGAGAGCGATATCCGTCCGGAAACCGCCAGCCCGACCTTGCAGGCGGTGGACTTCCCGACCATGGAACTGTACGCCATGCCGGCAGCGACCCAGACTCTGCTGGATGATTCGATTGTGGATATCGAGCAATGGATCGCCGATGAAGTGCAGGCGGAATTTGCCGCTCAGGAAAGCGCCGCTTTTGTCAATGGTGACGGTCTGACCCAACCCAAAGGCCTTGCCACCTATCCAACGGTCGCCGAAGGCACGCAAAGCTGGGGTTCGCTTGGTTATATTGCCACCGGTGTCGATGGCGCCTTTGCTGCAACAGACGCCGGCGACAGTCTGATGGATCTCATCTATGCGCCCAAACAGGCCTATCGCAATAATGGCAAATTTCTCATGAACCGGACGACGCTCGGGGAATTGCGCAAGCTGAAAGATGCCAATGGCAATTATCTCTGGCAGCCCTCGCTACAGGCGGGCGCGCCGTCGACCCTGCTCGGTTTTCCGGTCATTGAAAGCGAAGACATGCCGGGCATTGCCATTGGCTCGCTCAGCATTGCCTTTGGAGATTTTGAGCGCGGCTATCTGATTGTTGACCGTGCCGGTGTGCGGGTATTGCGTGATCCTTTCTCAGCCAAGCCCTATATATTGTTCTACACCACCAAGCGCGTTGGTGGCGGGGTCCAGGATTTCGAAGCCATCAAGTTTTTGAAATTCTCGGTTAGCTGATGAAGCCTGCGATGCGGGCTGCGTATTGGCCCGCATCGCTCCTTTCTCTTTGTTGATTTTTGTTTTGCCCTGTTTTGGAGGCCATGATGGCGCTCGCCCTTTTAACACCGCCGATTGCCGAGCCGCTTACCCTGTCTGAGGCAAAGAGCTATTTGCGCGTTTCCCACAATGATGATGACGGTTTGATTGCAGAGCTTATCATTGCCGCGCGACAGATGATGGAAACCCGCCTTGCCATGGGGTTGATTGATCAAAGCTGGCAACAGGTATTTTGTGTCGGCGAAAGTGGTCGCGCACGCCTGCTGCGCACCCCCGTCAGGGCGATTAGCGCCGGGGTGGAGATTACGGAAGCTGGCCAGAGCAATATTGATGTTTCGGGGGTTAAAATTCTCGAACCCAAGCGCGGGCTTATTGAGACCGGTTTCAAGCAAGGCACGCAATTACGCCTCACCTTTACGGTCGGTTTTGGCGATGCCAGCGCCGTGCCTGCAGATATGAAACAGGCTTTGCGGCTTTTATTAGCGCATTTTTATGAAAACCCTGTTGCCGATAAATCGACCATTGGTCTGCCGTCAGAATTTGGCAGTATATTAGAGGGCTATCGGGAGCGGCAATTATGATTGGCGCTTTGGACACACCCGTCACCCTGCTGCATAGGGTAGAGACTCCCGATGGCATGGGCGGCGCGGCCATAGGCTGGAGTGCGGGCGCGGTCTTGCGTGGCGCTTGCGTCATGCGGTCCTGGCGTTCGTCCACCAGCCTCCCCCATCAAGGCCCCCGTATTGCTTATCGCGTCACCTTGCGGCGCGAAGAGGTGCCACCACGCCTTGATGGCTTGCGATTTTTTGGCACGGATTTTCGCATTCTTTCCATGCGCGATGCGGCGGATAGCAAAACCCCCAAGCCCGATTATGTTGAGATTGAAGTGGAGGCGCAGCTATGAGTAATGCCAGCCTCGCTTTGCAACAGGCGGTTTATGACGCTTTGGCGCAATCTCTCCCATTGCAAAACCTTATCGGCAATCCGCCGCGGATTTATGATCACCACAAGCAGGAGCCGATCTTTCCTTATGTGGTCATTGGTGAGGCTCGGCTATCCGATTATCCGGGATTGGCCGGCGGGTTGGAGCATGATTTGCGCGTCCATGCGTTCTCCCTTTATGGCGGCCAGCGCGAGGCAAAAGAATTTCACGGCCTCATTCGCGAGGCGCTGCACGATCAGGCTCTCATGCTTGCCGGTCACCGGTTGGTCAATTTACGTTTTGTGTTTGGCGATATTTTGCGCCTGCGTGATGGCGAAAGCTGGCAGGCGGTTTTGCGCTTTCGCGCCGTCACCCAACCCCTTGCATAGGAGATTGAGAAAATGACAGCCCAGAAGGGGAAAGATTTATTGTTGAAAATCGACAATGGCGGCGGTTTTGTCACCATTGGCGGCTTTCGCACCAGTGCCGTCAGGCTCAATGCGGCGAGCGTCGACATCACCCATAGCCTGTCCCCGGGCTGGCGCGAATTGCTGGCCGATGGCGGCGTTAAAACCGCGCAACTGTCCGGCAATGGCGTGTTTTTGTCTGATGCGGCGGCGGAAATTTTGCGGGCCAGCTTTTTTGCCGGAACGCTTTTGCCATGGCAAATAATTTTACCCGGCTTTGGCACGCTTGATGGTGTGTTCCTCATCACCGCTCTTGAATTTGGCGGCGATTACAAGACGGAAGCCAAATTTTCCATGACCGCCCAATCGGCAGGCCCCTTGAGCTTTACAACCCTGTGAGAAAACCCATGACCCAAGACATTATTATCGACGGTAAAGCCTATCCTTTGCGCCTCAGCATGGCGGCATTGGAAGAATTGGAAGAATATTTTTCTGTTACCAATATTGTTGCGGTGGCAGCAAGGCTCGCCAAACCTTCGGCGCTGGATGTGGTGCAGGTTTTGCTCATCCTGTTGCGGGCGGGGGGAACGGTTTTTGACAAGGAGCAATTGGCGAAAAGCGATCTGTCTCCCATCACCGCCCTGAAAGCGATCATCGCCCTCTTTGCCGAGCTAACCGAAAGTGCAGGAGAGAGGCCGGGAAAGTCGCAAACATCACCGCCCCCACCGATATCGCGCAATGGCGATATATCGCCATAGCCCATTGGCAGATGCGCCCGCAAGATTTTGCCAATCTGCCGGTGGCGCAATGGGTAAGTCTGACCCGCACGGGCCAATGGCTGAGTGAGCAACAGGCAGACAAGCAAACGCCATCCTTGGCAGATTTGAAAACCATGATGCAGGATTACCCCGACCCATGCGTGACCCGGAAAAGCTGAATAATTTTACCGCCGAGGCAGAACAGGTCTCGCGGGATATGACGCGGATTTTTGAAGACGCGTTTTTGCCGCTGACCGAATTGCTGGAAGATGCATTTGTCCGTCTTGCCCGTTCGATTGAGCGCGAATTGGAACGGGCAGCACGCAAAGGCACGCTCGATTTTCAAACCATGGTTGAGGCGATCCTGCTGGATATGGCGCGCCTTGGTACGGATCGCCTAATCCGCAATCCGCTGGAAAATATCCTGACCGGCGCGGTCGACAGTATTTTTGGCAGCGCACCGACCGGCACCCCGCCTTTTGTCCCCGGCGCGGGCAAGGCTTCGTCCCCCATGGGCAAAGTGGCGCCGGTGCAAATCGCGGTCAATTTCGGGCAAAGCCTACCGCCCCAAAATATCGCCCAGTCAGAAGGGCAAATCACCGCCGCGCTTGCCCGCGCTTTGTCTCGCGCCAATCGCTTTTCGTGAAGGGAGACCATCATGGCCTTTCATAATGTTCGTTTTCCAACGGAAATATCCCTCGGTTCTGAAGGCGGCCCGCTCATGCGCAGCCAGATAACCACATTGGCTTCCGGCCATGAGCGTCGCAATGCCCCATGGTCCGGGGCGCGGCGGCGTTATAATGCCGGCTATGGGGTGAAAAATCTCGCAGACATCGAGGCGGTATTGCAGTTTTTTGAGGCCCGTCAGGGACGCCTCCACTCTTTTCGCTGGCGCGATCCGCTGGATTATAAATCCTGCTCCCTGTCTCAAGCGCCGGCGGCGGATGATCAAACCATCGGCACCGGCGATGGCGCGACGACGGATTTCCAGCTTGTAAAATCCGCAACCGGCAGTGCCCAGCCGCCAAGGCCCATCACCAAACCGGTGGCGGACAGTGTTGTGATTGCCCTTGATGGAGTGTTGCAACCGGCCAGCGATTATAGTGTCCAGGATCTCACCGGAATTGTCAGCTTTAATATAGCCCCGGCCAGTGGTGTTGTTATTAGCGCAGGCTTTCTGTTCG